>CAYGMS010000032.1:0-3527 GCA_964350905.1 uncultured Thiobacillus sp.
CCACCCGGAATGCCAGGCTGGTCTCATGGCGCGCCCGGACTTCGCCGGCATAGCGCGTCCCCTGCTGCTCGCTACGCATGCCGACCTGTTCGGCACGAACCGGACGGATATCGTCGGGTGGCGGCGGCGCTTCGGAGGTACATCCTGTCAACAGGGCAAAGCCGAAACAGGCCATCATCAAGGTTCTCATGCCCCGATTATCGCGTAATCACGCCCAAAAAAGCAGGCCACGCTCCTTCCGCCGTTCATAGAGGTTGCACCTTTGGCTCAGGACGGGCAGACTGCCTTCCCTTCGATCCGGCACAATCGGTCGATAATCTTTATTTAGTACGTTTATTTAGTACAGGAGTCCCTTGATGCCACCTGCATCCAAACCCCTCACCGAAGCCGCACTGCTGAAAATGCCGGCTTCTGCTTACATGAACGCCGATCAGATGACGTTCTTTCGGGCGCGCCTCGAGGTTCTGCGTGACGAGATGCTCAGCAATGCAGCAGACACCGGCGCCACCTTGAAGGAAAACGAAAATTTTGCCGACCCGAACGACCGCGCCACCGTCGAGGAAGAGCACATGCTGGAGCAGCGCGTGCGCGATCGCGAGCGCAAGCTGCTGAAGAAAATCCACTCGGCGCTGACGCGTATTGATTCGGGTGAATTCGGCTTTTGCCTCGAAACCGGCGAACCTATCGGCTTGCCGCGGCTACTGGCGCGCCCCACGGCCGAATACTCGATCGAAGCCCAGGAACGTCACGAGAAAATGGAAAAGCTGCGCGCCTGATCTGCCCGCTACACCAACGTGTCCTCCGTTTTTACCCCGCGGACGCTCATCGCGTCCGGGTCACCAGGTTCGCTCCAACCCGACATGCCGCAACCGGTGAAATACCGGTACGGCAAACCATCACGTTATGAACACCCAGGCTGACGCCAGCTTGCCCATCACGCTGCTCACCGGCTTCCTGGGCAGCGGCAAAACCACCGTCCTGAATCACCTGGTGCGCACGCTGCCGCGCACAGCGATCCTGATGAACGAGTTCGGCGCAGTCGCGCTCGACCATCAATTACTACAAAAAATGGAAGGCCCGATGGCACTGCTCTCGGGCGGCTGCGTGTGCTGCACCATTTCCGGCAGCCTGTCGCCGACACTGAAGAATCTGTGGATGGCGCGGCAAAAGGGTGACATTCCGGCATTCGAACGCGTCATCATCGAAACCACCGGCCTGGCCGACCCGGCACCCGTACTCGACAACCTGCTGCACGACAACTGGATACGCGCACGCTTCCGCCTCGATGGTGTCGTCACCACCGTCGACGCCCTGTTCGGCATGGGGCAGCTCGATGAACACTTCGAAGCCGTCAAACAGGTGGCAGTGGCCGACAGGATTTTGCTGACCAAAACCGATCTCGTGCCCGCCGATAGCATCACGGCCTTGCGCGAACGGCTCGCCACGCTGAACCCGGCGGCTGACATCCTTGCCGTCACAAACGGCGAGCTCGACCCCGCCGTGATCCAGAATCTGGGGTTGTGGAACGCCGAAACCAAATCACTGGAAGTGGCGCGCTGGCTGAAGCAGCAGCGCTACCAGCCCGCCCGCGCCAGTGCGCTTGGCGGCAAGCCCCAGGCCCCCTCTCACGACACACGCATCCAGGCTTTTTCGGTCGTGCTCGACGCGCCGCTGGATCGCTACGGCCTGCAATCGGCACTCAGCATGCTCACCTCGTTTCGCGCCGAGAACCTGCTGCGCTTCAAGGCGATCGTGAATTTGCAGGGCGAGGCTCAGCCGGTGGTGCTGCATGGCGTGCAACACGTACTGTATCCCGAAGTCCGGCTTGACACCTGGCCGGACGACGACCACCGCAGCCGCTTTGTGTTCATCGTGCGTGATCTCGAACCTGAATTCGTCACCCGCTTGCTGGCCGATTTCACCGGCGTGGCCAGCGGACACGTCGAGCCAACGCGCCAGGATCAAGCATGAACCTGGCGCAAACCCTCCTTGTCGGTGCCATTCGCGTGTATCAGCTCGCGCTTTCACCCTGGCTGGGGCGGCAGTGCCGCTACCTGCCCACCTGCTCGGAATACGGCAAGGAAGCAATTGAAAAGCATGGCGCACTCAAGGGGGGCTGGCTGGCAGCCAAACGCATCGGCCGTTGCCGACCCGGTTGCGCCCACGGCTACGACCCGGTTCCCCCGGTCAAGCCGCCCCGGTAGAATCGCAAACATGTCGTCGCGTCGCCTGATCTCCTGGTTTTTCGCTCTGACCCTGCTGTTCGGTCAGGCGGCGGCGTTCGCGCATGCGCTGACGCACGTACACACACACGACCCGGCGCTACCCGACAAAGTGTGCGAAGTCTGCATCGCGCAGGCGCAGTTGGGCACCGGCATCGTCCCTCATCCGGTCGCACTGACAATTCCGCCTGGCAGCCGCATCGCGGCACCCGACACCGCACCCTTGTGCATTCCCCTCGCTCCCCGCACTGCCTGCGCACGCGCGCCCCCCACTCCGATCCATACCTGAATTTCTCCCGTGCCGACAGGTCGCGCCGGGATTCACGGCTATTGATGGAGTCAAACCATGTTACGTCCCGCCCTGCTGGCGGCCGCTATTGCGGCCGCCTTTCCGGCTTATGCCAATTCCGACCTCGATGCGCTACGCGCTGAATTGAGGGCAATGAAGTCCAGCTATGAAGCACGCATTCAGGCGCTGGAAGCCCAGCTTAAAAAACCCGAAAATGCATCCGTCCAGATCGAGCCGCTCACGCAACAAACCAGCGTGGAATCTGCCGGCAATCGCTTCAATCCAGACATATCGCTCATCCTGCAGGGCCGCTACGCGCATCTCGATGACATCGGCGAGCGCCACATCACCGGCTTCCTGCCAGCCGGGCACGCCCATGAGACTGCACGCGGATTCTCGCTCGACCATACCGAGCTGGTGATGTCGGCCAGCATCGATCCCTATTTACGCGGTTACTTCAATCTGGCTTTGCTGGACGAGGAAGTCGCCATCGAAGAAGCCTGGTTCCAGACCAGCGGCCTCGGCCACGGCTTCTCGCTCAAGGGCGGACGCTTCCTGTCGGGCCTCGGCTACCAGAACGAGAAACATCCGCACGCCTGGGATTTTGCCGACAACAGCCTGATGTACCGTGCACTGTTCGGCGAAGCCTACGGCAACGACGGCGTGCAGCTGAAATGGCTGGCGCCGACCGAGCTGTTCATGGAATTCGGCACTGAAGTCGGACGCGGTGCCAATTTCCCCGGCACCAATCGCAACACAAACGGCGCGGGCAGCTATGCGCTGTTCGGCCACCTCGGCGGCGACGTCGGCACCTCGCACAGCTGGCGCGCAGGCCTGTCGTATCTGCATGCCAAGGCCAGTGAGCGCGACAGCGAACTGGAAGATATGAACGGCGTCCACGCCGAAACGCTTTTCTCCGGAAAGAGCAAGAACTGGGTGGCCGACCTCGTCTGGAAGTGGTCGCCCCACGGCAATGCCAGCGAGCAGAATTTCAAGTTTGCCGCCGAGTATTTCCG
>CAYGMS010000032.1:3627-13124 GCA_964350905.1 uncultured Thiobacillus sp.
GATGCCTACCGTTCGCGCCAATCAGGCTTCTACGCCGAGGGCGTGTACCAGTTCATGCCACGCTGGCGCAGCGGCTACCGCTACGACCGGCTGAACGCAGGCTCAGTCGACTTCGGCCTGAACAATGCCAACCTGCCGCTGGCGGATTACAAGCCGACGCGCCACTCACTGATGCTCGATTACTCGCCATCCGAGTTCTCGCGCCTGCGCCTGCAATATTCAAAGGACAAATCGATGGAAAACCTGTCCGAGAACCAGTGGTTCGTGCAGTACATCCACAGCCTGGGCAGCCACGGCGCCCACAAATTCTGAGGTGGCCGACATGAAAAAATGGCTGGTTTCACTCATTCTGTGGCTGCCCGTTTATGCCCACGCCGCGCTGACCGTATTCGCCTGCGAACCCGAATGGGCTGAGCTGGTGCACGAGCTCGGCGGCGGCAACGTCAAGGTCTATACCGCCACCACCGCCTTGCAGGATCCGCACCGGATCGAAGCGCGCCCCAGCCTGATTGCGCAGATGCGACGCGCCGATCTGGTGGTGTGTACCGGTGCGGAACTGGAGATCGGCTGGTTGCCGGTGCTGCTGCGCGAGGCCGGCAACGCAGCGGTGCAGCCTGGTCTGCCGGGCTATTTCGAGGCGGCGCAGTTTGTGCCGCTGCTGGACAAACCCACACGGCTCGACCGCGCCGACGGGGATATCCACGCCTCGGGCAACCCGCACATTCACACCGATCCACGCAACATCCTGCGCGTGAGCGCAGTGCTGGCAGCACGGCTGGCCAAGGTCGACCCGGCGAACGCCGCGGCGTACCGGTCGCGCGGGCAAGACTTTGCCGCGCGCTGGAATGCGGCGATGACGCGCTGGCAAACACGCGCCGCGCCGCTCAAGGGGGTTCCCGTGGTAGTGCAGCACGCATCGTTTCTGTACTTGCTGAACTGGCTGGAGATGCGCACGGTTGCCACATTGGAGCCGAAGCCGGGCGTCGAGCCCTCGGTCGGCCATCTGGCGCGGGTGGCCACTCAATTGCAGGCCACCCCGGCGCGGATGGTGCTGCGCACGGCCTACCAAAGCCCGCGCCCGGCCGACTGGCTGGCGCAGCGCGCAGGCATTCCCGCACTGGCGCTGCCCTACACCGTGGGTGGCAATGAGCGGGCAAGCGATTTATTCGGCCTGTTCGACGACACCCTGGATCAACTGCTGAAAGCGGCGCAATGAACCTCGGCACGCTGAACCTGACCGCACTCGACCCCAGCCTGCTCGGCTGGCCGCTGCTCGCCGGTCTATTGGTGCTGGCCACTCACGTTCCCTTGGGACAGCGCGTACTGGCGCGCGGCATTATTTTTCTCGATCTGGCTATTGCCCAGATCGCGGTGCTCGGCGTCATCGCCGCGCACGCATTCGAGCTGGCGCCACAAGGCTGGCCTACCCAGCTGGCCGCTGCTGCTGCGGCACTGGCAGGAGCGGCAGGACTCGCGGGGTGTGAACGCCGCTGGCCCGAGATTCAGGAAGCGCTGATCGGCTCAACCTTCGTGGTGGCCGCCAGCCTCAGCGTACTGTTGCTGGCGGGTGACCCGCACGGCAGCGAACACTTGTCCGAACTGCTGACCGGACAGATTCTGTGGGCCACGCCCATGCAAGTAGCCCAGATTGGCGTGCTCTACCTTGTTTTGCTCGGGCTATGGGCATGGCAGGGCAACTGGTCCGCAGGCGGGCTCGGCACATTCGGCTTCTACCTGATTTTTGCGCTGGCCATTACCGCCTCGGTTCAGCTGGTTGGCGTCTATCTGGTGTTTGCCAGCCTGATTCTGCCCGCCCTGGCAGTGCGTCACCTTGCGCCTCGCCAGGGCGTGCTGGTCGGCTGGACGCTCGGCGCTCTGGCCTATGCAGCCGGCCTGGCGGCATCGGCATGGTTCGACTGGCCCGCTGGGCCGGCCATCGTCATTGCACTTGCCCTCTTTTCCCTGCTTTCCGGAAACGGATTACGGTTGCTGCAATCGGGCGACAGCGCTAGTATCCGACCCTGACCCTTCTATCCGACAGACCTTATATTCAGTGGCACTTCCGTTTTTCAGAAAAGGCAAGGACAAACCCCCCAGCCCTGCTCAGCAGCCTGCGCAGGCGGCGGGTGACGACGCGCAACTTACCGAAACCCTGTTGACCATGGACATGGGGGGCAGTGGCATCGTGGTGGAAGAGACCAGTGGTGCGCCCCAGTCGCAAGTGGATGAAGCGGCCATCCTGTATGCCAGCGGCCAGGCGGACATGGCTGAAAACATACTGATAGGGGTTTTGACCAGCGGTGATCGTCGCGCCTGGCATATGCTGTTCGACCTGTACTGCATCCAGAACCGCGAAAAGGAGTTTGAGCAGCAGGCGCTGGATTATGCGGTGCGCTTTGAAACTTCGCCGCCGATCTGGCAACGAGCCAACGGCAACGGCAACGGTGCAGCCAAGCCTCAGCAAGCACAAACAACCAGCCTGGAGCTACCGGGTCTGCTCGATAAAAAAGCAACCGCCACGCTGCGCGAAGGTCTTGCCGAGGTGGACAAAAAAGCCACGGTACGGATCGATTTTTCCCGCATCGAAATGGTCGATGAATCAGGCGCCAGTGAATGCGCGCAAATCCTGAGCGCAGCACGCAAAGCCAAGCGCAAACTGCAGGTCAGCGGAGTCGACCGGCTTACCGCGCTGTTGCAGGATCTGAACCGCGCCACCCACAGCCGTGCTGTGCACTGGCTGCTATTGCTGGAACTCTATCAAACACTGGGGCAACAGGAAGCTTTCGAGGACCTGGCCGTGGATTATGCGGTGCGCTTTGAAATGTCGCCACCTTCCTGGAGTGAAGTACAGGCTGCCGAAGTGGTCAAAACCGAACCCGCCGCCCCCCGCGACGATGCCCTGCAGTTAAGTGGTGAAATTACGCCAGGCAACGACAGTGCCTTGCAGCAATTGGGCAGCTATGCCGCCACCCACAGCGAGGTGCTGGTCGACCTCAGCCAGGTCACCCGCGTGGATTACGGCAGTGTCAGCCAGTTCATCAGTGTTTTGATGCAATGCCTGGGCAGCGGCAAGTCGATCACCCTGCGCGGCCATAACGCCCTGATCCACGAGCTTTTCCGCGTCATGGGCATCGATCAGTTGGCGCAACTCGCGCCACGCCATCCAAGCTAAGCCAGCCCCGTTATCGTCCGGCTGTTCCAATAACCAGTCGTTCTGCGGGCGCGAGCGTAAAGCGCGCCTATCTGCCTCGACCTGAGCCTCATTTATAATCGCACCATGGAACAATATCGCGGCACCACCATTCTGTCCGTCCGGCGCGGTGCGGACGTTGCCCTCGGCGGCGACGGCCAGGTCACCCTCGGCAACATCGTCATCAAATCCACCGCCCGCAAAATACGTCGGCTGTATCAGGAAAAAGTGCTGGCTGGATTCGCCGGCGGCACGGCTGATGCCTTCACCCTGTTCGAGCGCTTCGAAGCCAAGCTTGAAAAACACTCCGGCCATCTGCTACGCAGTGCAGTCGAGCTTGCCAAGGACTGGCGCACCGACCGCATGCTGCGACGGCTCGAAGCCATGCTGGTGGTGGCCGATCTTGAGCACTCGTTGATCATCACCGGCAACGGCGACGTGTTGGAACCCGAACTGGGCATCGCCGCCATCGGATCCGGCGGCGCCTATGCCCAGTCTGCTGCCTGTGCATTGCTGGAAAATACCGAACTATCCCCGCTTGAAATCGTCAAAAAAAGCCTCACCATTGCGGGTGATATCTGCATTTATTCGAACCAGAATCATGTGATTGAAACCCTGTGAAGGGTAAAAGGAGAAGGGTGATGCCCACCCGGCGCTGCGCGCCACCCTCCCTGCCGGGAGGGGCACACCCTTCCCCCTTCCCCCTTTACCCATCACTGCCTTTATGACGCCTAAAGAAATCGTTCACGAACTCGACAAGCACATCGTCGGCCAGGCTGCGGCCAAGCGCGCGGTAGCCGTTGCCCTGCGCAACCGCTGGCGGCGCCAACAGGTGAGTGAGCCCTTGCGCCAGGAAATCACGCCAAAAAACATATTGATGATCGGTCCGACCGGTGTCGGCAAGACTGAAATCGCCCGGCGCCTGGCACGACTCGCCAATGCGCCCTTCATCAAGATCGAGGCGACCAAGTTCACCGAGGTCGGTTACGTTGGCCGCGACGTCGACACCATCATCCGCGACCTGATGGAAACGGCCATCAAGCAGATGCGCGAGCAAGCCACGTCGAAAGTGCAGTTTCGTGCCGAGGAAGCCGCCGAAGACCGTATTCTCGACGCTTTGCTGCCGCCGCCGCGTAGCGTCGGCTTTGACGAGACCGAGCCCAAACGCGAGGAGGGCGCCGCACGCCAGCGCTTCCGCAAGATGCTGCGCGAGGGCGATCTCGACGACAAGGAAATCGAGATCGAACTGGCCGCGGTCAGCCCGAGCATGGAAATCTTCACCCCGCCGGGAATGGAAGACCTGTCGCAACAGTTGCAGGGGATGTTCCAGAATCTGGGGCAGACCCGCCGCCAGACCCGCAAGCTGAAAGTGCGCGAAGCCTTCAAGCTGTTGACCGAGGAAGAAGCCGGACGATTGATCAACGACGAGGACACCAAGCAGCAGGCCCTCGAAGCCGTCGAGCAGAACGGCATCGTCTTTCTGGACGAAATCGACAAGATTGCCACCCGCAGCGACGCCCACGGCAGCGACGTGTCGCGCCAGGGTGTGCAGCGCGACCTGCTGCCGCTGATCGAGGGCACCACGGTCTCGACCAAGTACGGCATGGTGAAGACCGATCACATCCTGTTCATCGCCAGCGGTGCGTTCCACCTGTCCAAGCCGTCCGATCTGATCCCGGAACTGCAGGGCCGGTTGCCGATCCGGGTCGAACTGCAGGCGCTCTCGGTGGAAGACTTCGAGCAGATTCTGACCTCGACTGACGCCTGCCTGACCCGCCAGTACGAAGCCCTGCTGGCCACCGAAGGCGTCACGCTCAAATTCACCGACAATGGCATCCGCCGTCTCGCCGAGATTGCCTTCGAGGTGAATGAACGCACTGAAAATATCGGTGCCCGTCGTCTGCACACGGTGATGGAAAAACTGCTGGAGGAAATCTCATTCGATGCTGGCGATATCACCGGCGAACACCTGGTTGATGCCGAAGCCGTCACCACCCGTCTTGCTGCGCTGGCTGCCCGCGAAGATCTGGCGCGTTACGTCCTCTAATTCCAGAGCCTGCTGACGCCATGAAACGTGTGCACGCCCAACGCCTGTAGAATCGTCCTTTTCATTGCACTAATGCCGCCATCGACATTACTTATTGGCTGACCACCCCCCGAGGGCGGAAAATTAGGCGCTAAATTTTCACGGAGACAAAGCCATGGCCACCCGCGACACCCTCACCCCCAAAGAAGCCCAATGCAACGGCGGCGCGGAATACGCTGCACTCGCCCTGGAAGCCCTGCAAGAGCCTGCTGATGCGGCCTATGCTAAGGAACTGATGGACCGCGTGGCGGATGATTGCCAGTTCACCAAGGACCTGGCGGCCTGTGCCATCGTTTACAAGGCGCTGGGCGAACAGGAGCGCGCCGAAGAACTGCTGCAAACCGCAGAAGATTACTGCATGAGCGGCGAGGAACAGGTTGCGCTGGCCGAAGCCAAGTTCAAGGTGCTCGGTGACAAGGATGCGGCCATCGGTGCGTATGAAAAAGCGCTGAAGGAAACCGGCAACCTCGATCCGCTGATCGATCTGGCCAAAAACGTGATGAGCGTGATTGCCGACAGCGCATTTGCCAAGAAAATCCTGGAAAAGGCCGAATCCAAAATTTCACGCGCGGTGGAATACAGCAAGCTGGCCGCCGCTTCAGCCGAGCATCTGCTGGACAAAGATTATGCAGCGGAGATTTTCAACAAGGCGGGGGAAAAGCTCTCCAGCGTGCCCGATCTGCTGTCGCTCGCCAGCGAAGTCACCAAAACGCTGGGAGACCCGGCTCGCGCCAAAGCTCTGTATGAACGCGCGCTGAACGGTGCGTCCGATTTCACCGCTGCCAAGACCCTGATCGAATCCGCCAAACAGGTAGGCGACACGGCATTCATGCAGGCCGCGCTGAAAAAAGCCGGCGAACTGGCCACCGCCACCGGTGAACATATCGAACTGGCCGAGGGTCTGGCCAGCGTCGGCGACAAGCCCGGCGCTGCCGCACTGCTGGACAAGGCCGAGGAAGCCGTGGCCGGACTGGACGAAATGCAGAAGCTGGTTGCCGCAGTGGAAGCCCATCTGGCCGACGACACCGAACGCCTGACTCGCGTCAAGGCCAAGCTGGAGAAACGCCAGGCCAACCACACGCGCTATCTGGAATTCCAGAAACTGGAAAGCGAGGCCAGCAGCGTCAAGCATTACCTCACGCTGGCCGAACGTGTGCGGCTGGAACTGGAAGACCCGTTTTACGCAGCCAAGCTGATCCAGTCAGCCGAAGAACTGCTCGACGGAACGGGTTATCAGTTCTCACGCTACAAGCCGATTTTTCAGGCTGTGGACCAGAATCTGGACGACACCGACTGGCTCAATCGCCTGCTGGATCGCGCATCGGAGAATGCTGCCGATTTCATTACATTCAAGAATCTGGTCACCACGGCTGCGCAGATGAAACACCGCGAGTTGGGCACGTCCAAGGCACGCGCGTACCTTGCTGCACGCGAGGCCGCACTGACAGCCGATGCCAATGCCACCGTATACGACATGGCCAAGCTTGCCGAAGCGAGCTTTGCCGCAACCCAGGATACGGCAGAAGCCGGACGCCTGCTGGAATTAGCCCGCGCCCAGGCCAAGGACCACTTTGCGCTGACGCACATTGGTCATTTGTACGCCGGCATGGGCAACGCGGCCAAAGCGGATGAACTCTTTTCAGCTGCTGCTGCGACCTGCACCAATGGCGACGCCTGCATCCAGTTCATTGACCGTCTGAAAGGGTTTGCCCTGCCCGCCGACATTCTGAAAAAATGGTATGCCGAATGCGGCACCCACCTGAGCAAGCCTGCCGACAAGCTGCGCTGGGCTGAAGGCATCGCCGATGCGCTGAACGACAAAGCCTGGGCAACCGAGGCTTATGACCAACTCGCCGGTCAGTTCAGCGGAACCGAAGCAGCACGGTTTGACCTCAGCCGCCGCTCGCGCGCCGACCTCAATTACTTCGGCGCAAGCCGGCGCCATTAATCTGCGGCAAGCCCGTTGCAATACCCCTGAAAACAGCCCGGTTGTACGGGCTGTTTTTGTTTGTACACTGCAGGTTGAAGCTGTTGACAGGAGTTGTCATGGTTGAAAACCTTTCCGCCCTCATCGATACGGTGCAAAAGAACTGCACCATTGCCGACGCCCGCCACGCGCGCGACATGACGATGTGCACCTTTTTGCTGGAAATGCGCGAGTACTACCGCTGGGAAATGGAAATCCCCTACGGCGCGCGCCTGCCCAAGGATGAACTCGGTGACTGGCTGAACGCACGCGAGAACTTGTGGGACACGGTGGAGGAAGAAGAATTCTCGCCCTTGCCGCTGAGCGAGTCCGGAATTGACCCATTCGAGGCTGACGACATCAATCGCGCACTGATTCCATTGGGCCTGGTTTACAGCAGCGGCCTCGGCCATTTTCGCAAACCACACTTTGTCCTGGCCGAACTGAAACGCGCCGAAATGCGAGAAGGCGTACAGGTTCTGGTGGCAGGCTGCGAATATGCACGTGACCTGATCGCGCCCCCGGCGGCCATGCGGAGCGGCGCCATTTTCCTACGCATGGACGCGGTGCGGCGTCTGCTATGGAATAAATACGAGGAATGGCAATGGAAGGAAAAAACATCGGCACTCGGCCGGGCATTTGCCCATTATGATTTTGAGCACGACGTCGAACGTGGGCTGGATCGCATGGCTGAAGCCGAGAGCGAGGCCATGATCCTGCATGAGATCGGTGAATCCCGCGCGGAAATACTACTGGGCGAAGAATGGAACAGCATGCTCGGCCAGCTCATATCCAGACATGCAGAACTTCTGGCACGTGCCGTGCGCGACCATCTGGCCGATTGCCTGGTCACGCTGCCCACCCTGCTCGAACGCAAGGCAACGGGATCGCTGCATTTTTATCTGGCGAATCTGTCCGGGCTGCGGCGTGCGCTCTTCCCCGCCCTGTCTCTGGCCTACGAGCGCTGGCTGCTTGACCATGACACGTCCGCATTGCTCCAGACCGTGACAGCCGCGCAATCCCACTGGCTGGATACGGCGCGATACCTCACCGCCCTTTACCACTGCGATCCGCAGCAGGGGGATGCGGCACTCAATGCGCTGGCAGGCGGCGACCTCCTCACGCTCAAACGCTAGGCGAAAAAAACGGGTGCTGAACGCCCGTTTTTCACTCGAAGTTTGCCTTATGCAGGCGTAACCGTTTCCCGATTCAACTGCTCTGCAATGTTGTCCAGCAGCACCTGTTCCTGGTATGGCTTGCCCAGGTAAACATTGACGCCGATTTCCAGAGCACGGTTGCGGTGTTTGTCCGCCGTGCGTGAGGTAATCATGATGATCGGCACAGACTTCAGGCGCTCGTCGCTACGCATGACGCGAGCCAGCTCAAAGCCATCCATGCGCGGCATTTCAACGTCGAGCAGCACCACATCCGGAATCAGATCATGCATTTTTTCCAATGCATCGACGCCGTCTTTTGCACTGTCAACACGGAACCCTTCACGGGTCAGCAAGCGCGTGGTGATCTTGCGTACGGTCAATGAATCATCCACCACCAGCACCATCGGGGCTTGCAGGGCTGCGCTGACTTCGGCCGCCTCGGCCGGCGCCTGACGCTCAACAGCCGTGCGCGGCATACTGGCCCAACGCAGTGCCAACGGTACCGGATTCAGGATCAGAATCACGCGTCCATCGCCGCGTACAGTGGCGCCGGCAACGCCGGTAATGCGCGCCATCTGCGGACCAATATTCTTGACCACGATTTCGCGTGTGCCTTCGATGAAATCGACCAGAATTGCGGCCAGGCTGGTTCCGCTTTGCAGCAGCACCACCGGGTTGTAACGCTGCACTTCATGCACCGCCTCGGTATCACCCAGCAGATGCGGCAAGTAGGAGAAGGGATAACGCGCCCCCCGCCATGCGACTTCGCCCGAAGACATGGCCTGCTCCAGTTCGGCCGGCTTCAATTCCAGCACCTGACGCACCAATGGCGCGGGCAAGGCGTAATCATGCTTGGCAGCTTGGATCATCACCGCCTGGGTCATGGCCAGCGTCAAGGGCAGATAGATATTGAAGCAGGTGCCCGCGCCCGGCGTGGAGACGATATCGATACGCCCGCCCAACGCGGAAATTTCGCTTTTCACCACATCCATGCCGACGCCGCGCCCCGCCACCTGGCTGACCTCTTCCGCGGTGGAGAAACCCGCAGCAAAAATCATCTGTGACAGCAGCGTTTCTGTCGGCTCGACACCGGGTAAC
>CAYGMS010000033.1:0-10720 GCA_964350905.1 uncultured Thiobacillus sp.
GCGAAAGCCGCGTTCAGCCAGTTCGATCGCCGGGGTCAGCGTATCCGCCAGCTTCAGCGTACCCCAGCGGCGCAGCGCGGTATCGATTCCCCGCAGGGTGCCGGGTACGCCGACGGCCAGGCCGCTGGTCGAGGCGAGGGGAAAAGCCATCGGCGTGCCATCGGGTGCAAACATGTCGGCGCTGGCAGCAGCCGGCGCACGCTCGCGCGAATCGACGATGAGGGTCTCGCCGGTTTTGGCCAGATGAATCATCATGAATCCGCCACCGCCGATGCCGGACGATTGCGGCTCGACCACGTTGAGCGCGAACTGCACTGCGGCAGCGGCATCGATGGCATTGCCCCCCTGCGCCAGCATGCGTGCGCCGGCGGCGGCTGCAGCGGGGTGCGAAACCGCCACCACGCCGTCGGGCGAGGCGGCCAGCACCGAAGATGACAACAGGCACAGGACGAACCAGCGGGTGCAGCGCGCGATTGTATTCATGTGAATTATTGGCGAGTGGGATTGGGCCAAGCCTGCGCCCACCTGGCTGCATGCGTCAATGCATGCAGCGTGAAGCGGGTCTGTTCAGCCCGGCTTGCCGTCGGCACGCGGGCGCAGCAGCTTGGGTGCATACACCACGACAAACACGCCGAATGCCGCCACCCACACCACTCCGGCAGCAGTCATGATCGGTGCATAGGCCGCCGGGAAAAACAGCGGCAGCACCACGCGGACCAGGGCTGCGAGGTTGATGGCCACGAAGGCCAGCGTCATCACCGGGGCGGGCTCCAGCGGGTTGCCGGTGTGGCCGAGCGATACCCGCGCCATCATGCCCAGTGTCAGCACGCCGATGCCGCCGGCGGTGAAAGCGTGCAGTGCACTGACAGCCGCTGCGCTCATTCCCGCCGCCGACAATGCGAGCAATACAAAGCCGAGCGTGATCCAGGCATAACCCAGATGCAGGATCCACAGCAGCGGCACCGCCCAGAACTTGCGCGTGTACCAGCCCGCCAGCCGGATGCCATGCACGGTCGCTGCGACGGCGGCGAGCAGTGCGGTGACCAGCGAAGCGGGTGCGATCAGCGCGGCGAGCAGGGCGCCGAGCGTGACGGCCGGAACCAGCCGTTCGATGAGGGGCCAGCGGCGGGCGCGGGTGCCCAGCTTGTTGTCGGTGAAGCTGGCGATCACCCGCCCGCCCATGATCACCATGATCGCCACCACGACGTAGGTGGCCAGATACAGGCCGAGACGGGCGGTGCTGGTCCAGCCGAGCGCTTGCAGGTGCACCAGCGCATTGGCCACCGTCAGGGTGAGCAGCAGGACGGGGAAAGGGTAGTTGTGCAGCTGCTTTGCCTTGTGGATGGGCAAGGCAAGTGCAAGCGCCAGCAGTGGCAGGAATGACAGGTCGACAAGCGCGACCAGTCCCGCTGGCAGGCCGGGAATCAGAAAGCCCAGCCGTCCGGCCAGCCACAGCAGGAACAGTGCAGCCAGCGGCCGGCCCGATGGCATCGGGATGCCGGTCCAGTTCTGTGCGGCAGTCAGCAGGAAGCCTGCAATCACGGCCACGGCAAAGCCGAACAGCATTTCATGACCGTGCCAGACGGGAGGGGACAATGCACCGAGGCTGAGGCTCCCCTGAAGGACGACCAGCCACAGCCCCATCAACAGCACGGCATAGATGCCGGCGGCGAGGAAAAACGGACGGAAGCCAAGCGCGAACAGCGCCATACCGCGCGGCTTGGAGGGTGTTCCGGGGTGGGAATGGGTTGCAGACATGAGCGTTGGATAAATCGTGCAGACAGAAAAAGTATTGCGAGTATAAACGGATCGAGCACCGCATCAGCGCCTCAGTCCATTCTGGGACCGCTGCATTTAATAGAAAAAAGCCCGGCCCTGCGATAACAGGGCCGGGCCGGGATGGCGTTGAGCCGGAATGGGTTTAGTGCTCGCCCTTGGTCTTGCGGATGCCTGCCAGGCGGTTGCCCTGCTTCTGCGGGCCGCCCATCGGGAAGATTGCGTGGAGATGGTGGTTGTTGCCGCGCTCCGGGCCCCAGGCTTCGCGGAAATGCTTGAGCATGTCGCGCACCTGTGCCTGGACACTGTGGTCTTCGTAGTATGCGCGGATGAAGTGGATCACGTCCCAATGTTCGTCGGTCAGGACCAGATTCTCCTGCTCCGCCTGGGCGCGGGCAAATTCCTCGCTCCATTCGTCCATGTTCAGGATGTAGCCTTCCTGATCAGTCAGCACTTCCTTGCCATTGACCAACACCTTGCGGGTATAGATGGCGTAGGGGTTGGTCGTGTTCTGGGTATTCAAGCGGTCATTGTTTTGGCTCTCGTGACTCATGTCGCAATCCTTCCTGTGTTGATTTCGTAAATGCTTTCCTGGAAACGCATCCCGGTTGATTCTACTGTCGCAGGGCGGCTTTTTCTATAAGGTTTCAACGTATGCCGCCAGGTTGCTGATGTCTTCATCCGTCAAATCGGCTGCCCATGGCGCCATCAGGTTGGTCAATGGGCCCACCTGCGTGCCACTGCGGTACAGTTTCAGCATCTGCTCGATGCTTTCAGCTGTTTTGCCTGTAATGGGTGGCGTGAACTTGCCCCCCTGACCGGTGCGGTGATGGCACAGACGGCAGATGGATTCGTACTTGATCATGCCGGCACGTACCTTGGCGCCGTGAACCGGGTCTGCCGCTTCCAGCCGTGCCACTTTTTCCAGGTCCGGGCCTTCGCGCATTTTCGCATCGCCACTCTGGATGATGCCCTGCAAGGCATAGTGCACGCCAGCAACGACTGCAATTACCAGAACGATCCAACTGAACTTACGCAACATGCAGGCCCCACTTCCGGATCACGGTCAGATATTTTGTGACACAGAGATCAGTCATGACAATCAGGCAAAAAAAATGGCTTGCTACCGACCGTCACGGTCAGTAGCAAGCCCGGTTCAGCCAGTCTTACCGGGCAGGAAGACGGCGCTTGGTACGGACGATCTGGTAGGAACGCGTCAGATAACCGATCGGGAAGCTCCAGACGTGGACCAAACGGGTGAACGGGAACAGCAGGAACAGTGTCATGCCGAAGACCAGGTGCAGCTTGAAGACCGTTTCAACATTGGCCACCAGCTCCGGCTTCGGGCTGAACAGTACAACACTCTTGGCCCACTGCGCCATCGCCATCATGGTGTCGGCACTGCCTTCTGCGGCGTGGTGCGCCGTGGCGAAGGTGGTAGCCAGACCGAACCCCAGGGTGACCAGAACCCAGGCCAGGATGAAGATATCCGAAGTACGGCTGGTTGCACGTACGCGCGGGTTGGTCAGGCGGCGCCACATCAGCATTACGCCACCGATCATGCACAGGATGCCGAGGAAACCACCACCATACATGGCGATGCTCTGCTTGCCGAGTGAGGACAGGCCGATGGTGTCCCAGATGGCGTAAGGTGCCAGCAGGCCGACCAGGTGGCCGAAGAAAATGCCGATCACGCCAATATGGAACAGATTGCTGGACAATCGCATGCCTGCCGTGGAGAGCAGCTGACTGGACGCGCTGGTCCAGCCGTACTGCTCGCGGTCAAAGCGTACCCAGCTTCCGATAAAGAATATGCTCAGGCAAACATAGGGAAAAATGCCAAAAAGCAGATTGTTCAGGTTGAAAAACTCTTCGTTCATTTTGTTCCTCCTTAAGCCGCCAGACGGGTGAGTGTGGCGCGGCTTTTGACGATGGAAAGCAGCGGAGCGTAGGGGCTACCGGCCTTGATCAGGTTGTCGGCCAGAACCGTCAGCACCTTGTTGGCATCGGCCAGAAAGGTTGTTGCCTCGTTGTCTTCCAGCATGGCAGCAAACTCCAGGATCAGCGGCAGATAGTCGGGCAACTCGTTGGTTGTCGTCTGTATGCCGTAGTCCTTGTACAGTTCGCCCAGGTCGATCAGTGCGGGGCCGCGGTTCCGGTCGTTGTCATCACCAAACAGATGGTGAGTCAGGTGCAAGCTATGCTCCGGCGTCAGATCGAACGTCTTCACGTAGCTTTCCTGCAGATCGATCAGCGGCGTGTTGGCCAGAAAATCAATCAGCTTCAGCAAGGCATCCTTTTCCGCCTTGTCGATAGCCGGGCTTTTCCCGATTTCTGCACCAATCTCCGGAAGATGATCAAGCAACTCCTGATCCGGATAGTCCAGCAGTACGGCTAATAATTTGTAGATAGGCATGATGTTTCCTTTCAGCTTTTATCAGCAGATGGAGCCAGTTCAGCAGGTTCCGGCGTTCCCTTGCGGCGACGCGGGAACAGGGTGATCTTGCTGATACCTGCCGAAGAGTTGTTGCCGAAGGTGAAGCCGTTCTGACCCTGGAAGCCGTAGGCATCGTCCATCCGCTCTTCTTCGTGACCGGTGGGAATGACGTAACGGTCTTCGTAGTTGGCAATCGCCAGATAACGGTACATCTCCTTGGCCTGATCTTCGGTGATACCCGCAGCTTCGAGGGCGCGCGTATCCGCAACACCTTCGACATGGATCGAGCGCTGGTAGCTGCGCATGGCGATGAGGCGACTCAATGAACTGCGAATCGGCTCTTCCTTGCCTGCGGTGAACAGGTTGGCCAGGTACTTGGTTGGCGTGCGCATCGCGCTGGCCAGGGGAATGGCGCCATCCGGGCCGACCGGCAGGTTGCCCTGGTCGATCTGCGATTGCACCGGCGAGAGCGGCGGCACGTACCAGACCATCGGCAGGGTGCGGAACTCCGGGTGCATCGGGAAAGCAATCTTCCAGTCGATCACCATTTTGTAGATCGGCGATTTTTGCGCTGCAATGATCCAGTCTTCGTTGATGCCTTCGGCCTGGGCAGCAGCAATCACTGCCGGGTCGTGGGGGTCGAGGAAGATGCTGCACTGCGCTTCGTACAGGTCCTGCTCGTCGCTGGTGCTGGCCAGGGCTTCGATCTTGTCGGCGTCATACAGCATGATGCCGTTGTAGCGGATACGGCCAACGCAAGACTCCGAGCA
The DNA here is from genome assembly GCA_964350905.1 of uncultured Thiobacillus sp. Classification (GTDB taxonomy): domain Bacteria; phylum Pseudomonadota; class Gammaproteobacteria; order Burkholderiales; family Thiobacillaceae; genus Thiobacillus. The sequence continues at coordinate 4,984 of CAYGMS010000033.1, forward strand.
GATTGTCGGCATGCCGGATTCGACGCGCGGGTAGCAGGCGATGCATTTCTCTGCCTTGCCGGATTCCCAGTTGTAGTAGACCTTCTTGTACGGGCATGCGCTCATGCAGAAACGCCAGCCGCGGCACTTGTCCTGGTCGACCAGCACGATGCCGTCTTCTTCGCGCTTGTAGAGCGAACCGGACGGGCAGGCTGCGACACAGGCCGGATTCAGGCAGTGGTTACAGATGCGCGGCAGATACATGTTGAAGGTGTTCTCGAACTGGCCGAGCATATCCTTCTGGATGTTGTCCAGGTTCTTGTCCACGCTGCGCTTGGAAAACTCGCCTGCCAGATCGTCTTCCCAGTTCGGGCCCCAGGTGATTTTTTCCATGGGGTCGCCGGTAAGCATCGACAGCGGGCGTGCAGTCGGTGCCGCCTCGGACAACGGCGCATTTTGCAGACGCGCATAGTTGTAGGTGAAGGGTTCGTAATAATCGTCAATCTGCGGCAGATCCGGATTGGCAAAAATGTTCAGCAGTTTGGATGTGCGTCCACCGGATTTGAGTTCCAGCTTGCCGTTGTTCAGCATCCAGCCGCCTTTCCATTTCTCCTGGTCCTCCCACTGTTTGGGATAGCCGATACCGGGCTTGGACTCGACGTTGTTGAACCAGACGTATTCCACACCCTTGCGGTTGGTCCACGTGTTTTTACACGTCACCGAGCAGGTGTGGCATCCAATACATTTGTCCAGATTGAAGACAAATGCGAATTGAGCACGTACTTTCATGGGTTTCTCCTAATTTAACCTGTTCACGCGACGATCAACGCTTGCCGATACCGGGCGGGTTGAGCTGGGCTTCGCGTTCCGGCGTAAGCGGGCGCTCCAGCCAGTCGATATCTTTATCCGCCACTTTGCGCATGATGATCTCGGTGTCGCGGTTGCTGCCCACCGTGCCGTAATAGTTGAAGGCGTAGGCCAGTTGCACGTAACCCCCGATCATGTTGGTCGGCTTCATGACGACGCGTGTCACCGAGTTCAGAATGCCGCCGCGTTTGCCGGTGGTATTCGATCCGGGCACGTTCACAATCTTCTCCTGGGCGTGGTACATCATGGCCACGCCGCGCGATATGCGCTGCGAGACGACCGCCCGTGCCACGGTTGCACCGTTGGCGTTGATCGCTTCCACCCAGTCGTTGTCCTCGATCCCGGCTGCCTTGGCGTCGACTTCGGAAATCCACACATACGGGCCGCCACGGAACAGGGTCAGCATGCGCAGGTTGTCCTGATAGGTGGAGTGGATGCCCCACTTGGAGTGCGGCGTGATCCATTTCAGCTTGATGTGCTTCTCCGCCAGGATGCTCGGCGAGAGCTTGCCGAATGACTTCATGTCCTGTGGCGGCTTGTGCACGCAGAAGCCTTCGCCGAAGTCCAGCATCCACTCGTGATCCTGATAGAAATGCGCGCGGCCGGTCAGGGTGCGGAACGGAATATGCTCGTGAATATTGGTGTAGCACGAGGTGTAGGACACCGTCTCGGACTCGATACCCGACCAGGTTGGCGCGGTAATGATCTTGCGCGGCTGCACCTGGATGTCAGCGAATGTGATCTTGTCTTCGTGACGGGCCGAGTACAGGTGATGGTGGTCGATACCGGTCTTCTTGGACAGTGCCGTCCAGGATTTGTGGGCGACTTCACCGCAGGTTTCCGGTGCCATGCGCAACACCGAATCGCACACCTTGATGTCTTCCTCGAGTGAAGGCATGCCAAAGGACACGCCCGGCACTTTCACCGTACCGTTCATGACCTTCAACTGCTCGTACTCTGCCTCGGTATTCCAGTCGATGCCCTTGACGTTGTTACCGATCTTGACCATCAATGGGCCGATGGCGATGTACTTCTTGTAGGTGTCGGCAAAGTTGCGCTCGACCACCTTGAGCAGCGGCATGGTCTTGCCGGGAATCGGATCGCATTCACCTTTGCTCCAGTCCTTGACCTCGCCGAAGGGCTGGGCCATTTCGAAGGGCGAGTCGTGCTGCATCGGCAGGGCAACGATGTCTTTACGCGTGCCCAGATGCTTTTCGGCCAGGGTCGAGAAGGTTTCTGCGATGTTCTTGAAAATCTGCCAATCGGACTTGGACTGCCAGCCGGGCGACACCGCTTCCGACAACGGATGCATGAACGGATGCATGTCGGTGGTATTGAGGTCGTTCTTCTCATACCAGGTCGCTGTCGGCAGAACGATATCGGAGTACGAGCCGGTGGAATTCAGACGGAAGTTGATATCAACCATCAGGTCCAGCTTGCCGATAGGTGCTTCATCGTGCCATTTGATCAGCTTGTTTTCGGATCCGGAACCGGATTCCTGCAGTACGCCGTTCTGTGCGCCGAGCAGATGCTTGAGGAAATACTCATGCCCTTTGGCGGACGTGCCGATCAGGTTGGCGCGCCAGACGAACAGGTTGCGTGGCCAGTTTTGCGGGGCGTCCGGATCGGCGAACGCCACATCCAGCGAGCCGTCCTTGAGTTTGCCGATCACGTGCTGGGCGATGCCGGCCTCGTCGGTGGCGCCGGCCTTCTCGGCCTCGCTAACCAGGTCGAGCGGGTTGGCGTTCCAGTGCGGTGCCGACGGCAACCAGCCCATGCGAACCGCTGCGACGTTGTAGTCGGCGATCGAATAGCCCTTGTACTTGCCTTTGCCTGCGGGCGAGGTGAGGTCGTCGCCGCGCAGCGTTTCATAGCGCCACTGGTCGGTGTGGAAATACCAGTAGGAGGTGGAGTTCATGTGGCGCGGCGGACGCTGCCAGTCGGCGGCGAAGGCGATCGGCGCCCAGCCGGCCTGCGGGCGCAGTTTTTCCTGGCCCACATAGTGCGCCCAGCCACCACCGGATTGACCCACGCAACCGCAGATGTGCAGCAGGTTCATCACGCCGCGGTACATCATGTCGTTGTGGTACCAGTGGTTGATCGCAGCACCCATGATCACCATGGATTTGCCGTTGGTCTTGGAAGCGTTGTATGCAAACTCACGACCGGTACGCTCGATGTCGGCAGCTTTCACACCGGTGACCTTTTCAGCCCAGGCCGGGGTATAGGCCACGGCGGCATCCTGGTAATCCTTGGCCACGTTGCCGCCGCCCAGACCACGGTCAATACCGTACTGTGCAATCTGCATGTCAAACACGGAAGTAACCAGCGCTTCTTCGCCGTTGGCCAGCTTGATCTTGCGCACGGGCACATTGCGCCACAGCAGATCGCCTTCACCCGGTTCGAAGTGCGGGAAGCCAACCGAAATCACCGCATCCTTGCTGTCGATACAAGACAGTTCGGCCAGAATTTCCTGCTGGCTGGAAGCGTTCTTGGGCAACAGGTTCCACTTGCCTTCTTCGCCCCAACGGAAGCCGATCGAGCCATTGGGCACGACGAGGGACTTGGATTTCTCGTCAAAGACGATGGTTTTCCAGTCGGGATTGTTGGTCTCACCCAGTGCGCCGTCCAGATCGGATGCGCGCAGGCAGCGGTCGGATACATAACCTTCTTCATGCTTGCGCAGCATCACCAGGATCGGCAGGTCGGTGTATTTGCGGGCGTACTCGGAGAAGTAGGGGTCCTGTTTGTCGATGTAGAACTCTTTCAGAGCCACGTGTCCCATCGCCAGGAAGGCGGCGGTGTCGCTGCCCGGATTGACCGGCATCCACAGATCGGAGGCCTTGCAATACTCAGCGTAGTCGGGGGCCATCGAGATGACCTTGGCACCCTTGTAGCGCACTTCGGAGACGAAGTGGGCATCCGGCGTACGCGTGGTCGGCAGGCTGGAGCCGCAGACGATGATGTAGGTGGAGTTGTACCAGTCGGCCGATTCCGGCACGTCGGTCTGTTCACCCCAGGTCTGGGGAGAAGCCGCCGGCAGGTCGCAATACCAGTCATAGAAGGAACCGCAGGCGCCGCCGATCAGCGACAAATAGCGCGCGCCGGATGCGTAGGAAATCTGCGACATCGCCGGAATCGGCGAGAAACCGAAAATCCGGTCAGGACCATATTTCTTGATGGTATAGACGTTGGCAGCGGCGACGATTTCTTTCACTTCCTGCCAGTCGGCACGGACGAAACCACCCAGGCCGCGCACGGCCGTGTATTTCTTGCGCTTGTTTTCGTCAGCCTGAATGGCAGCCCAGGCCTCGACCGGATCCTTGCCGGACGAGCGCTCGGTGCGGTACAGGTCAAGCAGACGGCCGCGGATCAGCGGATATTTGATGCGCTGCGGGCTGTACAGATACCAGGAGAATGAGGCACCGCGCTGGCAGCCACGTGGCTCGTGATCAGGCAAATCCTCACGGGTACGGGGATAGTCAGTCTGCTGCATCTCGAACGCAACCAGACCATTCTTGACAAAAATCTTCCACGAACAGCCACCGGTACAGTTCACACCATGCGTGGAGCGAACCACCTTGTCATGCGCCCAGCGATGGCGGTACGCATCTTCCCACTGGCGATCTTCATTGGTGACGATGCCGTGGTTGTCGGAGAAGGTCTCCTTGGTTTTTTCAAAAAACTTTAAACGATCTAGAAAGTGACTCATGTTTGTCTCCAATAAATCCGGTAATTAAGGGTTGCGAATCTCGGAACTCTTGCGCAGATAGAACCACCAGTTGATAACCAGGCAGACGGCATAGAACGCAGCGAAACCGTACATGGCCATCTCGGGCGTGCCAGCCTTGATCTGGCCACCGATCACCACCGGAGCGATGAAGGCGCCATACGCGGCCACGGCCGAGGTCCAGCCCAGCACGGGGCCGGCCTGTTGACGGTCAAAGATGACACCGACCGAGCGGAAGGTGGAACCGTTGCCAATACCGGAGGCCGCGAACAGGATCACAAAGGTGACCATGAACTGGGTGAAGTAGATTTCAGGCGTGGCGGACTGATAGGCCTGCATCATGATGTAGCCGGCGTAGGCCGAAGCCAGCACCATGGCAATTGAGATCACCTGGGTGACGATGGCACCACCGACCTTGTCCGAGATCCAGCCGCCAACGGGACGAATCAGCGCGCCAACAAAGGGGCCAATCCAGGCGTAGGTCAGGGCCGAAGGACCGTTGGGGTTCTTCATGTGTTCCCACACACCAGCCTCGTTGAGGATGTGCATGTCACCAAAAATCACCTTGATGGACAGGGGCACGGCCATGGAGAAACCGATGAACGAGCCGAAGGTGACGATATAGAGCGCCGTCATCGACCAGGTGTGCTTGTTCTTGAAGATCTCGAACTGCTTGGCGATGTTGCCCTTCATTTCACCGAATGCAGCTAGTTTCATGACCAGCAAGGTGGTTACGATGATCAGCGGCAAGGCCACCCACATGTTCAGCAATCCCAGGCCGGTCGGTGCGGGCAGATACAGATAGAGGCCAACTGCGGCGGTGAGAAAGGCCAGGCCGTACAACCACAGCACCTTGATGAAGGCAGCAATCGTGCCGCCGATGTTGGGGGAGATCACCAGCAGGTTATTCATGCCGAAGAAGCCCATGAAAGCCAGCGGGATCAGGAACACCAGCCAGATGAAACCGGCGTTCTGGATCCAGGTCATGGTGCCGGCCGTGATCTTGCCGAAGATCCAGCCGGAGTCCTTGGCCAGGGCGGTGGGGTCACCGGCGAGCGCACCGAACACGCCCGCGGTCATCACCAGCGGGATCAGAATCTGCATGGTGGTCACGCCGAAGTTGCCCAGTCCGGCATTCATGCCCAGCGCCGTGCCTTGCAG
>CAYGMS010000033.1:10820-13111 GCA_964350905.1 uncultured Thiobacillus sp.
CCGGCGATCGCGGTCAGGGTAAAGAGTTCATCCTGGGTAAAGGGGAAGCCGAGGTTACCCATCTGTACGGTGATGATTCCCCACATCAGCCAGATGGCGAATCCCATCAGCAAACTGGGGATGGAAATCCACAGGTTACGGTTGGCAATTTTCTTGCCGGTTGTTTCCCAGAATTTTGTGTCTTCCGGGTTCCAGTCCTTGATATTGGTGGACATTCGTTGCTCCTGGTTGGAAAGGGGGTTATTTGAGGGTATCGGGGGCGGTTGACTTGATCATCGAAGACTTGCGTACTTCGGTCATGTACATCCAGATCAGCGATACCCAGACTACGCCGTACATCAGCATGAAGATGCCGCTATTGATACCGGTGAGGTCGACGATCATTCCGAACATAACGGGCAGGAGGAAGCCGCCAAGACCGCCTACCAGACCAACGATGCCGGAAACAACGCCGATGTTGTCGGGATATTCGTCGGAGATGTATTTGAAGACGGATGCCTTGCCGAAGGCCCAGGCGATACCAAGCGTGAACAGCAGCGCGGTGAATACCCAGACGTTAAGACCCAGATGCAGCGACATCTCGCCCTTGGTCGTCTGAATGACCATCTCGGTCTGCGGATATGACAACAGGAACAGGCAGACCCAGGATACCCACATCACCCACCACGTCAGCTTGTGAGCGCCAACCTTGTCAGACAGCCAGCCGCCCATGGCGCGAACCAGGCCGGATGGCAGCACAAAGATGGCAGCCATCAGCGCTGCGGTCTGCATGCCAAATCCATATTCGGTGATGTAGTACTTGGTCATCCACAGGCTCAGCGCAACGTAGCCGCCAAACACAATGGAGTAGTACTGGCACAGCTTCCACACGTTGGGGTCTTTCAGTGCGGCAAGTTGTTGCTTGATGGTGATATGGCTTGACACATGGTGGCTGGTATCGGTGTAGGTGAAAATCCAGAACAAAATGGCCATGATCAGCATGGCGACAGCATAGACGTGCGGCACGGCCTGCCAACCGTAAGCCACCACCAGGGAGGGCGCTACGAACTTGGTGACGGCCGCTCCGGCGTTACCGGCACCAAAGATGCCCATGGCAAAGCCCTGACGTTTTTTGGTGAACCAGCGTGCCACGTAGGCGATGCCAACCGAGAAGGATGCGCCTGCAGCGCCAACGAACAGACCAAGCACCAGAAATTGCCAGTATTCGGTTGCGTAGCCGATGAGCCAGATCGGGATGACAGTGCTGATCATCAGCACGAAGAACACGATGCGCCCGCCAACCTTGTCGGTCAGCATGCCCAGTGGCAGGCGCAAAAGCGAACCAGTCAGGATCGGCATGGCAGCGAGCAGGCCAAACTGGGTTTCGTTAAGGCCGAGGTTGGTCTTGATCGGGATGCCGATGATGGAGAACATCACCCATACGGCGAAGCATACGGTAAATGCCATCGTGCTCAGGGAAAGCACGGAAATCTGTTTCTGGGTCTGTGTCGCCATGCTGCTCCTATCCGAGATTTCTAATACGTCTTATCCGAAATGTTGGGCACACTATATCTCCGTGAAAATCGGATGAAAAGGTATGATATTCCTGTTGTTCCGTGCGCCGTACCACCAAAGAGGTATAGGTGGTATTCGGTTAACCAATTGTTATTAAAGTAATTTTCAATATCGCATCGGTTTCTGAAGGCCTGTTTGATGTATTGGGGGTACTCCCTCAATCCTTAAATGCCGTGGGAAGGTGTGCTATATTTCGCGCGGTATCAAACATCTGACCGGCAGCAAAACCAGCGCTGGCTACTCATCAGACTGTGGCAATCCATTGAACGACTTTATCCATCCAGGGCCTTCAACAAGGCCCCAACTCAACAGGAGATTTAAATGAAGATGACCTCACTCGTACTGGCCGTTTCACTGGCGGCTTTGCTGAGTGCTTGCGGGAAGCAGGATGGCGCTGCGCCGGAAGCCACCGCGCCGGCAGCGCCCGAAGCTGCCGCCCCTGAGGCTGCGGCCCCGGCAGCAGAACCTGCCATGGCCGAGAACACAATCGGCAAGGGCGTTTACAACAAGACTTGCGCGCTGTGCCATGCTGCGGGTGTGGCTGGTGCGCCGAAACCCGGCGATCAAGCCGATTGGGGCCCGCGTATCGCGCAGGGCAATGACACGCTCTACAAGCACGCGATTGAAGGCTTTACCGGTGCTAAAGGCATGATGCCGGCACGTGGTGGTGGTGCTACCCTGTCTGACGACGAAGTCAAGGCTGCGGTGGACTATATGGTCGGGCTGTCAAAATAATG
>CAYGMS010000034.1:0-12858 GCA_964350905.1 uncultured Thiobacillus sp.
GGAGCCAGAGCCAGAGCTATATTACGATCCTGCTCACTCCCGTACGATTATCGGTGGCGATATTGATCTGGCCATGAGCCGGATAAGTGGAAACCTGGGTCTTACTTCCATATGCGTGCTCGGCAACCTTGATCTGCAGGGTGCTCACATTAGTGGAATACTGATTTGCATTGCGGATATCGACAGAATTCAATCCAAGCGCACACGGTTTCAGGTTACGGGCAATTTCTATATTTCATTCTCAACGATCGAACAGCACGTTGTGCTGCATGGAGCCGATGTCGGCGGCAACATTGAATTGGATGCGGCAACAATCAAGGGATCCGTTTGCGCTGGTGGCGAGATTCCACTTGTTGTTGGTGGGGATTTAATTCTGTCAGCGGCGAAGATTAGCTGGATCCATTTTGCTGCAGCGAAGATCAGCGGAAAAATAAGCTGCGTCACCGGCGAATTTTCGCAACTGAAGTTCGATGCAGGTCTTGTGCGCACATCGCGCTGGGATGGAATCGAGGAGCACTGGATTTGTCCTTGTCAGGCTGCAGGGGTTGTTATCAGATCTATCTCAGTGAAGGACAAGGCGTCTTTGCTTGGTATAAAGGTGCATCATGGTGGACAGGGTTCGAGTGATGGTGAGGGCAAGGGCTCACTGATCTTCACCGGTTCTACTGTCGGTAATGATCTTACGCTCGGTGAAGATGAGACCGTCGATAAAATTCTTGCGCAGGTAGATCGGAGCAAGGGTTCTATTCAATGGAACCCATGCCCGGACACGCTTAGTGACAGACACCCGCTTTATTTCGAGTTCAATCCACCACAAGATCGGGATCTTGGTGGGCATGTCAGGGTTGATGTTGATCTGAGCGGTACCGTTGTCGGCGGTGCGATGAATTTGTCGGCCCTGTTCACAGGAGAAATAATTTGCTTGGCAAAAGCCAGTGTGGGGGGCGATCTTAAAGCACCACGTCTAGGTACAAGTCGATCAAGTGGAAGCCGCGTTTCCACAGTTTGCGGGCACCTTAACATGGATATGCTGAGCATTGGCGGTGATGCGTCGCTGACCGGCCTTAAGGTCGAAAAGCTAAAGGACGAGTTGATACCTGATGTATATGCGAGAGGTCTTACCGTTAAAGGGAAAATCGAATTTGCGAATAATGGTGACAAAGACTGTGCTCAAATTGAGGGTGTGCTCGATCTATCAAAAGCAAGCGCAAATGAGCTTGTGATCTCGGGCTCTGTACTTCAGAAGACTGGATCGGCAGACTTAAAAGGTGTTCGCCCCAAAGGCTGTTTACAGCGAATGCTCAATGGATTCATCTTGCTACTTTCTGCGCCCATCAAAGGGATGCTCGACCTGTTAAGGAAATTTGTTGACGGCATCTTGTCCTTATGTCTACGGTTTCTTTGGTGGTGTCTGGGTGGTCAGCCTCCCAAGTTTGATCGAGAGACGATCGATTCAAAGTTCGCCCTCGACAAAATTGGATTTACCAGGAAGCGGGATATCCTCCTTTACGTGCTTGCATTGCGCTATTCACAGGGGTGCACAGGGGTTGATGATGCATTTCGTCATACACGACATATGGTTGATAAGCACAGGGAGGCTTTAGGGCAGTCTTTTGCTAAAGTTTTATTAAAGATTTCAAAGGCACCCAAGGAGCCGGTGCTGGTTCTTGAGCGCGCAAGTTTCGACCGCCTTGATTTCCTTAAGCCATTCCCGCTTGATGTGGACCTCAGCGGTATCCGCGTAGGAAAGTGGGAAGCGGGAGCCGATGACATGCAAAGGATTCTCGAGAAAACTACTCCCTTCTACCGTGGTACTTATTTAGATGTCGAGAAGGCCCTCAAGAGTAAAGGTTACGAGTCACAGGCAGCGAAAATATACAGGACTATGCGCCTGAAGGCTGAGAATGACCTTAGCGGTTGGCGTTGGCTGGGCAGCTGGCTCGCTGGAAGATTTACAGGATACTGGACACAATCGTGGCGGCTAGTGCCGATTTTCCTGGCGTCATTTGTTCTGACCTTCTCCGTTTTCGACAATCAGGCCAACGTCGTGGCCGTAACCGGTGTTCTGGAAGTTCAGGGCTCTGATAGGGGGCCGAAAACGTTGGGGGAGAAGCTAGCGCAGAAGCCGATTGACTTGGATAGGGATATTCTCTGGACATGGCAAGACGCCGCAGGCCTGACAGTTCGTTACACCATTCCGGTTGTCAGCCTGTTTCCGGCAGAAAGGTGGATACCCGGACGCGAACTCCTCAAAGTGACACTGCCAACCTGCAAACTTTATGATTCATTAGGCCACAAAAATCAAGCATCATTATGCGCCGATTGGTGGTGGGAATCCTCCTGGATAACGCCTGAGTTCTTCGCAATGTTCGTTTCGGCGATCATGTGGTTAGCTTGGCCTGTCTTCCTGGTTGGCATCAGTGGCGTAATTCGACGGGAAAAGTGATGGTGCAGTACAGGATTGAACGCGGGAACGATTCATAACGCATATTGATAAGGCGTAAGCCATGTGCAGATTCATCGCCTACCAAGGCCACCCGGTTCTGATCGCCGATTTTCTCTACCGGCCGCGTCACTCATTGGTACGCCAGAGCATGCGTGCCGAGTTGATGTCCCAGCCTTTCAACGCCGATGGCTTCGGTATCGGTTTCTACACCGAGGGAGAGGACAAGCCCTGCATCGTGCGCACCTGCGCGCCGGCCTGGTCTAATCGGGGCATGGAAAGCATCGCCCAGCGGCTCTCCTCATCCCGGGTGTTTGCACACATTCGCGCCGCGTCACCTGGTTTGCCGGTGCAGGACACCAACTGCCATCCTTACGGCCATGGACGTTTCCAGTTCATGCACAACGGTGACCTGTCCAACTTCCGACGCTTTAAACGGCAGCTCCAGAACAGGCTGTCGGACTCGGCCTGGGAGGCCATAGAGGGTTCCACCGACTCGGAGCATGCATTCGCTCTGTTCATCGATCAGGCTGGTGGGTCTCAGGCCGACTTGGCTGCCTCCGGCCTGCGCCATGCCATAGTGGGTGTTCTGGCACAGCTAATGGAACTGGATGCCCAAAGCGGGCCGCCCGGTAGCTTGATTTGCAACTTCGCCGTGAGTGACGGGCGCTCTACCGTAGTTTCTCGTTTCGCCAGCCGGTCGGAAAGTCCCGCCTCCTTGTTCTATTCGGTGGGCTCACGCTATCTTCTTGACGGTGAGGATGGCGACATGCTGCCCCTGGAAGGAGACCGGCATGATGCTGTGATGGTAGCCTCAGAACCAATCACCCGCCGGCCTGAAGACTGGATGGAGCTGCCCTTGAACCATACTCTCTCTATAGCGGCTGGCGGAGAGATCTGCATAGAGCCGATCCAATTGTGAGCCATCAAGGAAGGCCCGGCACTGTTCTTTGCACCTGTTATGGGAGCGATTAAGGCCGCCAGGCAGGTTGCGCCTTCCCCATCCACAACTCGCTGTCCAGTGAAATAATAATCACCCGGGCTGCGCTGCCAGCCCAACCTCCATGGCCCACACCGTTCAGCGGTGATGGCCGTCATCGTCCCAAAACTATGAACCTGGAGGTTCCAAATGCAGCACACACGTACACGTACCAAGACCGTCACAGTCAACGAGGTCGTCACGATCTGCGATCGATGCAGCCGCGAGATGATTCCAAACGACCAGGATTGCGAACACCAAGAGCGGCTGGCCGTGCGCTTCAGGGCCGGCTACGACTCAGTGTTCGGCGACGGTAGCCTAGTGGAGGGGGACTTCTGCCAACATTGTGTGAAGGAGGTGCTTGGGGAATGGCTGAGAGTCACACTGGACGATCCGTTTGAGCCGAAACACAAGCTGGATGGGGAGCCTAAGGGAGCGTTTCAGGAGTTCCAACTGCGGAAGGTACAGGAAGACGGGGGATTGCTAAGGGAATTGCGAAAGGTATTACAGGGACAATTTAAGGCTAACGATTAATCGGGCACACATGATCGCCGCCCTATCAATTTTAACTATTGGGCGGTGAATCCTCGTCCTGCAACGCTGCTAAATACGCGGTATTAAATGTGTCACCGTCCTCGGTACCTTGCACGAGAGCAGTGGTCACCTTGGATCGAATGTCTTCGCCTGCCGCTGGGTTCCGCCGAGTGATCTTTCCAACCAGCGCTCCCAATCGACCAATCGCGATCTTCTGCTCCTGTCGAGTTATGTGGTCCGCGCCCGACAACACTGTCTCGACTACCGTCAAGAACGTCCCTACTGCGCGTTGTGCTGTGGAAAGGGGGAGCTGTTTGAGTGCGGTCATTAGCGAGTAGCACAGCGGATCCCAGCCGAGTTCATTGAATCCAGGAGCCATCTTGACCCTATTAAACCAGAACGCCCAAACCGCTGCAGCGCTTTCCGGCTCTGTTTGGGGTCGCACTAGCATTTCGGCCGCTAGCGTTCCCATGTGGCTGACGAGATCACTAGGGGATTTTTTGAAGTTCCATATTGCTCGGGCAAGCTTCGCGAACGGCTGATGAACATGGAACCGATCCAGTCGTTCTGACGCAGACAAGAATGGAGTCCCGTTCAGTGCACCGTCCAGCGCGGCCATGAGATACCTGGACGCTACGTTGATACCAACGTTCCAGGACACGAGCTGTTCCAAATGGAAAGCCACCTCTACCGCGGTCAGCAATTCTGCACTATCTGCAAGCGTAAGCAGATCGACTGTGCACAGGTGGATAACATTGGTGTGGTCGACTTGGATCCATGCGAGTGTAATTGCGTCATCAGTGTAGATCGCCCACCGACCTGATCGCGCGAGCTGCACGAAGTCCTCTAGCAAATCCCGCGGACTCACCACCTTCACCGCACGTTCAATCGAGGGCTGGTCAATGCGATGGAGATTGTCGTTAATGACTGTCAGTAGCGCACTGGCGGCCTCGCTGACACCGGAGTTGACGAGAAGCCCACGGGCATTCTGGCCTAGGTAGTCAACTGTACTTCTAGGCACCGCAACCCGAGGGAATATCGAGAAAAGGATCTCGAACAACCCAAGATCGCGCAAAATCATCAGGGCCGGCAGGTCTAGCAGCGGTATGTCGCGCAGAATCCGTTCAGTCGCCTGTACCCCATCTAGTGGAATTGATGTTAGGTGAAACTGCTGGTCCTCGGATCTTGACCTTTTCGCCACATCCCAAAGTGTGAAGCAGTCTCCAATATAGTGGAGAACAAAACTTGGCCTTGCGACAAAGGGAACGGGGAGATCACCGCTGCGTGCTTGGCGCTCTCTCTGCTGAAATGTGCGGAGCTGTCCCCTGGAGTCCCCAAGTACCACGTCCAGCATGTCGTGCACGTCATCGATCGTGGCCAGACCTTGATCGGGCATATTGACACGGCGGAACAGAGTGGATTCCGGCCAGGTTTCGCAAAATGCATCCACCCGTTGCCAGAAGGATTGCTGCTCGGCATCAGAAACTGACTCGATATTCACAGTTACGGCCATGTGCAGATTGAGATACATGCCTTCCTCAATCTCGACATTGGGGTTCACGAATCGACCAATTTCTTTAGCAACGGCCAGCGCCCTATCGTTCAGCTCTTGTTGCGCTAGGATTAAGGCATTGAGACGCAATAATTCAAGACGGCCATTTCTGTCAGATTCGACCGCGAGCAGCTTCTCTATGGTCTCCTGCGCAGCAGCCATGCGTCCTAGGCGGAGGCACAAGCCGAGATAGTTATGCAACGTTGTGAACCTTCTCTGCCCTAGGGAGACAGCCCTCTCCAGGAGTTCCATTGCCTCCCCGGTCTTACCTTGCATCTCAACAGCGACCGCGAGCATCGACATAAACCTGTCGGTCTCCCCAAACCGCTCGACGGCTAATCGGGCCTCTGTTTCGGCGTCCTGCCAATGTTCAAGCGTGACGTGAGCAGCAATTAGATGTAGCCACTCTTCCATCGTAAATGCTGCACCTTGGCGAAGAAGGCGCGCAAGAAAAATTGCCTCAGTGGCCTCTGGCGCTTCGTCGACACGAAGATTGGAGTAAAGGTTTGCGGCGAGCAGATGCGACGCGGGAAATTCTCTGAGGCCTTCTCGCAGATGAGCCAGGGGGTCGTTTGGAGTACCCGTTTCCATGCTCTGACGTACGAACTCCGCGAAGAATACGAATGCGCCCCAGACTGCCTTACTCTGCAACGCCGCCATTAGCCGATTGGCATCGTCGGTTCGCGCTAGCTTAGATGCCGCAGCGAAGCCCATTGCAAGGGCCATAGGAGTCTGTTTGCAAGGTGATCCAAGGCCCGATTCAACTTCCTCAACTGCTGCTAGGCACTCAGCATATTGCTTGGCTTGGAATAGCAAGCAAGATCGACGAACCAAGACGTCATGAGACTGCGGTTGGCGAGCATTCGCTTGCAGCGCGACATCGTGGTTCCCCAAGCTGATGGCAAGGAGTTCTAGGTTCTCCTGTAGGACGAGGTACTCGGGCCGCTCAGCAGCGGCTTCCTTCAGCATGGGCAGCGCCTGCTCCTGTTTGCCTGTCGCCGAAGCGCTAACGACAGCAACCGGTGCTAGTAACTCAATGTTCACCGACCAGCCAAGCTCCTTGAGTCCTTGCAGGCAAGCCTTGGAGTGCTCCCAAGTCGCTTCGGCTGCCCGGATGTTCAAGCCCGGAACGCCCGGTAAGGGGATCTCAGTGTCATCAGCCGACAGCGATGTCGTCTCCATCGCCTGCTGCCAGCAAGCGCGGGCTGCTATCAAATTTAGGCCCACTGAGTCTTGGAGCGGGATGTCTGGCTGAGATAGGGCACGTTCAGCCTCAACTTGCACCTCCACCCACTTTTTTTGTCCGGAGAGCAGGACCAAGGCAGGGACGGATCGCTTAGGTTGGCCAATACGTGCGAGGGTCTCAGCAGCCGCATCGAACTCATCAATGGATACTTGGACCCGTACTAGCAATCCTAGTCCGTCATCGGTTTGCACTCCGGCGAGCACCCTCGCGATGGCCACAATGGCCGCCCTGTCTTCCCTGTCAACAGCCTCGATGAAGCGTACTTCCTCCTGCGCCAGGAGGTGCGGCTCTACAGGGTGGAGTTGATATGCTTCCTCGAACAGACGAAGCGCGTCCACCTTGCGCATACGCTGCATGGCGATCTTGCCTTCTAGGCTAAGGAGTGACGCCTTGAGCTTTGGCGTCGATTCAAACTGGGACCTATCAAGTCGATGGACCAGGGCCTCGGCCAATGAGGTCTTACCTGATCTTAGGTGGGACCTGATCTCAGCAATGAGGAACTGTGGCGTTCCTTCACGCGGCCTTGACTCCTCGCCATCGTCCAGCGAAAGGAGTGAGTTCAGTCGCGTGGGGTCAGAGGCAACCTTGCTCAGAAGCCACTGAATCGGATCATCCAGTGGCCCAGAGGTTGTCTCGACTGCATTGCGCATTAGATCGCCCAGGCTCTCTACCGCGCGTGACTCATCGATCCTTTTTTGCAAATACGGAACGACATCAAGATCGGGGTGCAATACATTCGATAGCGGCACATGGACCGTTACTTTCACTTGCAACGATTCGTCGATCGCAAGTGGTGAACCTCTGAGCCGCCGAAGCTCATCCGTCATCCATTGCCAATACACCTTGCTCGTTGCTGTGTTGGCCTTTCCGTTCTCGGCCAGCTCGACGACGGCAACCACTAGTAACACCGGTTCCAGGGTATTGGCGTAGAGGTTCAGGGTGGTCCTGCTCAGTTCGATGCTCAGCGTCGACCCATCCCGTGAAATAGTGGGCGATTCTGTGCCCTTCAGTTGTACGCGGAAGGTGTGACAAACCTGGCCGTTCGGCGCGACCTGAATTTCCATGTCGAAGCCGAAGTCACTGTCACCATCACGGGTTTCATATTCCCATGTCGATGGGCGTTGCAACGCAAACAGGTCCTTAGACCCATTGCTGATCAGGTGCTTGCGATCGACGGAGGGGAAGTGAATTGGCATTTGTTAGTTATTTGTACCACAGCCTAATTCGTGCGGGTGAGTCGGTAGCGCATGCAGAGATCGACGCATTGGATATCCCGTTTTTGAGCGCAGGTAAAACGGGTGTAAGTACCTGCGAATACAGGGGGTGGCGCCGGCGTTTCGGCCACAAAAAAAAGCGGCCCACTTTCGGGGCCGCCCAAACGATGTAAGGTGGTGGATGCTTGGGCGACAAGTACTGGTAGCTAGTCGAGGTTACCAGGGGGAGTTGGCTCCCCTTCATCCCCGCCCATTCCAAAGGATGTGCGGAAGCTAGCCGTTAGATTGCCCAGCTCTTCGTCTGTCAGTTCCTTGAACAACTCACGCTTGTTTTTAGAGAGGATTCCACGGTTCTGGTGCAGCAGCTTGATCAACTTGTCGAGCTTGCGGTCTGGCATGTCTACCACCGAGCGCATTTCACGCCTGGCGGCGTCATAGCCGGACAAGAAATTTAGTTCCGGCTCCAGTTCTTGGGAGAGAGCGCCCTCGACCGCAGTCGCTAGATATTCCACCTGAGGCGTCATGTCAGGGTATCGGTAAATACCCTCAACCTCATCCGGGTTGAGTACGGTCAAGCGGTCATCCTGGTCAAGGTCATAACGCAGCATCTCCATGAGCGGCCTGGAGTAGGCCTCCAAGCATTTGTCGTATCCCCCCAGATTCTTCAGCATCCAGGCAGACACCGGCAGGATCACTCCCGCCGGGATGTAGCCATCGAGCGCGAGCACGTCATGAATGAGGAATCGATGAAGCCGCCCGTTCCCATCCTCGAAAGGGTGCACAAAGACAAACCCGAAGGCCGCAATGGCAGACCGCGTGAGGGCATGACTGCCGGTGCTCTTCTTGAGAAACTCGCCCAACCCGTCCATCAGGGAATAGACGAATTGGGGCGGTGGTGGAACAAAGTGAATACGTTGCCGGTAGTTCGGCAGGGTTTCGCCGACGTAGTTCTGGTCGGTACGGTAGGCTGATTGAGCGTAACGTGGGTCGACGATGATGTTTTGCAGGCTGACCATCCGTGCCATGCTGAGCATCTCGTCCTGGGGCGCCTTGCCGGCATCATGCAGGGCGGCCACGAAGCGCGCCTCCCGGTCCGGGGTGGGCTGCTCCCTTTCGATATCATAGGATGAGCGGGTTTCCTTCTGATAGAGATAGCCGACTGCACGCTGGAAAATCTCCGGCGGGTAACGGGCTGAAAGGTCGTCCAGGCGGCCGGTTACATCGAGCTTCATCGATTCCTGGACCGCAGGGGTGAGTCTGACCACGGGGCAGAAGTCCCTGCTCCCTAACAGATTGTTTTCTATTCGCCATGGCTGGACCTTGACGGGGTTGGCGGCGACAACGTAGCGGCTCTCTTCCAGCAGGGGAGCATAGTTTCCCCCTACCCCCAGCGCCTTGGGGTCGAGGTCAGCACCGGTCAGAAACTCATACAGGTAGCCCACCCTGCGCGCCCACTTGCCCGTTGGCTGATTGCTGACCCATGCGGTGACCACCTCCTGCGGGAGGTGCTGAAATACTTTCCGCAGAAGCTCGAGGTGGAGGTGGTCGTACTTGAGGACGAACTCGATGTGGGCGATGGGGTTCGGATCTGGGGCATAGGACTTCGGGAAGTACTCCCACTCCACGCCGTTACCCGGGACAACCTTGGGCCTCGAACCCAGCCGGCACTCCTTGGTGAGCGGAGTGATGACCAGCTCGAAGTGGTCCCGCAACCAGGCATTACCTAAGCGATCGTTTTCCATGAGCATTCGTGCGCAAATAAGGTTAGATAATACACAGTATGCGCGAATATGGTTATAAATACCGCTTGTCTGGCACAAAATAGCGAGAATTCGCTTAGCGTGGTTTCTAACCGTTAGAACCTGGTGGGCACTTCTAATGGTTAGAACTGGGCTCCACCTCTGATTAGTACGTACTAATCCACAAGTGTGGGGTCAATGCCGGGATGGCGAAGAGCATCCCGGCGGAATGTTCTTAAGAACTGAAGGGTGAACTTGACTGGCGACAAATGCGCGCATAAATGATTAGGCGTGCTTCAAATCGTTTCGGAAATCATGACTTCTGCTGAAAAACGTTTACGCAGGATTTTGTCGGCGCGTCCTGCGCATCGCGTCGGATCCTCGTGGCGCGTACGAAAATCGATACGCCTGCAAGAAACCGATTAGGCTGCAGTTTGGTTGCGCGACATTGGTTATTTTTGAGTTCATGCACCTAGAGTATAACCTCACGCTCGGATGACCTTAGTGACAGGCAGTCACTAAATACACCGGCCTGCCCTTGTAGTAAATTGCTTACTAGTGCGCGATAGCGGTTACGAACCAGCTAAATCTGCATAAAAACGATTACTTGATGGCAGCCTGTTCCACCACGGCTGGCAGCAGCGTTTGCCCGACGGCGACGGATAAGTCGCTTGCCCCTGAGTCGCGGCGGAATCCATGGTGGCGCCCACACTCTTGCAGGCGTTCAGTGGCCAAGGGTTGGGAAGCAATCGCCCGTTCTCATATGAGAATCGCTTGCTAGCGGCCAATCTGAGTGACAGGCGTACTCGGGCTTTAGTCATTCGTTTTATTTTGATATGACGGTAGGTTGTTGTAACAAGAAACGCTTAGAAGCGCGACAATATGATTATTATTTGTCTTGAATGCTCAGATATGATTACAATTTGTTCGGTGGTTCGAGGCTTAACCGCCCCCGACCAAGGGATAGCCGATAAGGGGAGACGAGCGGAGAGGGGCAGCCAAGGTTGATTTGGGTTAACCGTTGGCTGCCCGGGCTTGCTAATGGTCGCTGGCAGGCTTGTCGAACTTGAGAGACTCGTCATCCGGCCGCTGCTTGTGCATCACAAACACTTTCGAGGACAGAAGCTGGAACCCCTTGCGGCGCTCCAGGGCCGCATACAGGTGCGGGTTGAATACGTTTTCGACCACCACAGCATCATCGACCAGTGCCAGGCACAACTGGCAGTACCGCCAGAACCACCCTCGCCGCTGCAACGGCTCGGGCACCACGACTTTCGCGATCGTCAGCACCTCGCCGAACACCTTATCGTCGACTGTGTAATTCCGGTGATAGCGCAGATACACCCTAAACCCAGACCAGTGGAGCAATTCCGTTGAGTACGGCCGGTCTGCTGCGCGGGCATCCTCGACGAATTCCACTGTTTGCGCTTCGACCGATGGCAACAACCGGGGCGCGCTCATGCTGCCCTCCGCCGGGAACCAATCCGAACGACATTGTCGGGCAGCTCTTCTTCCCCGAACAGTTCGGCAAGCTTTTCCGCGGTCAGCCCGGCCGGGGCGTCCCCCTCGTCGAGCGACCGGCCATGCATCATTCGTGCTACGTCGCGAGGCTTGATATTGACGTAGCGGCTGAGCTGGGAGTCTGTTTTATGCCCCGTTATGATTTTGAGGACATACATGTTGCCTTGGTATTCGATCGCATAGCGCGTAGCGCCCGTATGCCGCAGATCGTGGATGTTCGCGTCATCGACGCCTGCGCGGATACACGCTTTTGTCCATGCGGATTTGACCGTGTCATAGGTGATCGGCAGGATGCGTGCAGCAGGATCCGGTGTGCCCATCCTGCTGAGCAGCTCACGCAGGACTGCCATCGCATCGGGGCTGAGCGGAACCTCTCGCCAGCCCCCTTTCCCCACCCTCAACTTCAGGATGCACTGTTCCATGTCGACGTCCGCCCAGTGGGCAGTGAACAGCGCTTCGGATACCCGCATTGTCGTTGCAAGCAGCAGCGCCAGAGCGGGGGCGACGTAGCGGTTTTTGGCTAGCTTGAGGGCACTGCAAATCCGGTCCCATTCGTCGTTACTGATCACCCGTTCGCGCTTGTTGTCGATTGGCGGCAATTTCAGACCGGTCGCAGGGTTGAACATGGGCTCCGGCCAGCTCCAGATTTGGCGTGCGTGGTTGAACAGGACGCGCAATATCGACCGCTCCAGGCTGATCGTCGACGCCGAGCAGCCTTCGCTATCCATGGTGCTGAGAAGCAATTGGACTTGATGCGGGGTGACGTCGGACATCATGGTTCGGGCCAACACAGCGCGTAGCTTGTCGGAGCCCTGGGAGTTGCGTTGCTGCTTTTCTCGATGCGCGTGCAGGCCCTTCGGGACGGTTCGGGTCTCCGGGCAGGGTACGAGTTCGACCGTGCAGAACGGGCTCTTGCCGCTATCCAGGTGCCCCAGGTCTATCTTTCTGGCCTTGATCAGATCGAGGTTCAAATAGCGCAGGTATCTGTTGATGCGTGCGGCGTCCTGCTGGCCCCCCTTGAGTGACGGCAACCGCTCGAGCGCATAGTTCTGCAGTGCCTGTGCGACGCTGGTGCGCCAGGGACCGAAGCCACTGGGCTTGCCGACGCTATCGAGGGCGCGGCGCTTTTCGGCTGCGGCTTTTTTCGCGGCAGCCTCGGTCGCGAAGCCGCTGAGGTAGATCTGCTGGCCCTTGATCCGCATGCGAATCGCCCAGCCTTTGCCGTCGAGATAAGGTTTAGCCATGATGCACCCCCGATACGAAGAGGGTGGGCATGACGAAAGCGGCGTGCAGGCTGCCGTGGGTAGAGTGAAAGTGGAACGTGAGATGGTGCATGTGTAACTCCTGTGGTGGGAAGTTACGTCTAGGTATGCTCGTTATTTTTACAAGTTCATGGCCGGGGCTTGACCGCCGTCGAGCGCATGGGACCGCAGTCGGGCGTTATTGGCACTTGCAGAAAAATGCCAGAACCGCCAAAATCGGCCCACCCCGGGTGACCGGGTTTCCAGCCTAAGATGTTGATTTAGCTGGACTTGTATCTGGTGGCGGGGAAGAGGATCGAGCCAAAGGACACTTGGATTTTCAATCCGCTGCTCTACCAACTGAGCTAACTGGCCATGTGAATCATCTG
>CAYGMS010000035.1:0-12822 GCA_964350905.1 uncultured Thiobacillus sp.
GTGCTGATCAGTGTCGTCGCAGGAATCGGCAGCGGCCCGCGCGGTGCGTACATAATCCTTGTTGATTTCCTCAAGAAAAATCGTACGGTACCAGCGCGCGCCGCTGCCGATTCCTGCGACGACACTGATCAGCACTGGCAGCACGATAAACCTGAGACCATCAATGCCACCAGCAAACCCCGAAATCGGCAGCAGGTTCCACAGCTTGGCGATGAAATACTGCCCGGCGATGATGTAGAACAGCCCCGAGATCGACATCAGCACCACGCACAGCACCACCCCCCACAGGTCAAGATAGGTGGCGCGGAAAAATACCATCAACAGCGCAAAGGTGATGTTGACCAGCAGGCCGATGACGAACACCGGCAGCGCGATCGCCAGGCTCGGCCCCATGCGGGTGCGGATTTCATTGCCGATGCTGCGACCGTCGTCGCCCTTGCCAAACTCGAACACGAACATTGCGGCCGAATGCTGGAAGAAGATCGTGTCAGTGAGCTGCGCGCTGCCGCTGGCCTGTGCGTTCAACAGCAGCGGCTTGTCGTAACCGTGCTCGACTTTCCAGCGCTCGATCGCGTCCGGCGTCACATGCTTGGCGCCGAGTTGCAGCCGCGCCATGTCGTCCGGCGTATTGACGACGAAAAACAGCGCGAAAGTCAGCAGGTTCACCCCGATCAGGATCGGGATGGCGTAAAGCAGGCGGCGCAGGATGTAAGCCAGCATCAGGCGGTTTTCCTTTCACGGCGGCGCCAGGCAATGGCCGCAGGCGCAATCACAGCCACCATTCCGCCCACCAGCAGTGCAATCGGCCACAGCACCGGATGGTTCCATTCGGCCCGCCGGCTCTCCCGCAGCGCCGGATCAATTCGGCGGTACTTGAGCGTGTTGTTGGCCATCAGGTTGGGTTTGACGTTATGCACCCAGCCATGGCGCAGGCCGAACGACTTGGGATAGTAGGCATAAATCCACGGCGCATCGCGACGCACGATCTCCAGCATTTGATCAATTACCTGCTGGCGCGCGGGGCCATTGTCCATGTCCTTCATGTGCTCGAACAAACGGTTGAATTCGGGATTATCGTAGTTGGCCGCGTTCTCGCCGCCGCTGCCGACTTTCTTGTGCGGACCATAGAGCAGGAAGAAGAAGTTTTCCGGATCAGGGTAATCGGCGTTCCAGCCCCATTCGAACAGCTGCGCATTGCCTTTGCGGATCTTGTCCTGAAAGCGGTTGTAGTCGGTGCCACGCACGACCAGTTGCACGTTGAGCTTGTCGAGTTGCTTCTTCATCCAGTCGAGACGGGATTTGGCATCGGGCCCGGACGCCATGGTGTCGAAATACAGCACCAGCGGCGCGCCGGTTTTGGCGTCGCGGCCATTCGGATAGCCCGCCTCGGCCAGCAACTTGCGCGCGGTTTCGATGGAACGCCGCTGGATCACACCACCACGGTTCTCGTATACATAGGGATTCAGTCCCGCCACGCCATCGATATAGCCAAATAAGCCCGGGGGAATCGGGCCTTGTGCCGGAATGCCACGGCCATTGAGAAAAATCGATATGAATTCGTCGTAGTCGAATGCGACCGATAGCGCCTGCCGCAGCTTCTGGCGATCCTCGCCCAGCCCCCCCACCACCGGGTCGAGCATGTTGAAACCGACATACCAGATCGACGCCGCCACGGTGGTGATCAGGTGAATGTCCTGTTTGCGCATGCTGTCGGTCAACTGTGGATCGCCGCCCGCCGAGAACTGTACCGCCTGATCGAAGCTGTCCGAGCTGATGCCGGAGCTGTCGTAGTAACCCTGCAGAAACTTGCTCCAGTAGGGAATGGTTTCCTTTTCCAGGCTGAACACGGCGGCATCCACAAACGGCAAGGGTTTACCGGCATCAGCCAGCAAACCCGCCTGCCGGTCGGCCGCGTCCCCCTCCGCAGGATAGGTTTCGCCATGGAAATGCGGGTTCTTCTTCAACACCATACGGCGATTGGGATCGTTTTCTGCCAGGTAAAAGGGGCCGGTTCCAACCGGTTGCCAGTCAAGCGTCAGGTTCTTTTCCGCCATGCCGGGCTGCGCATAAAACACCTCGGCCTCCCACGGAACCGGCGCAAAGAATGGCATGGCCAGCCAGTAGATGAACTGCGGGTATTTGCCCTTGACACGGATTCGGTAGGTGTAGCGATCCACCACCTCGGCACCTGCAAGCGGAAAATCACTCAACTTCAACTCAGCATCGGGTTGCGCCTTGAGTGTTTTTTCCAGCGACTCGCCCAACGCCTTCAGACCGACGATGTGCTCGGCCATCAAGCCAAAGATCGGCGAGCTGAGTTGAGGATTGGCAAGGCGCTTGATCTGATACACGTAATCAGCGGCCTCCAACTCGCGGGTACCTGCGTGTTCGAAATCGCTGATCTGGGACTTACCCACCACATCTGCCATATTCATCGCGTGATAGCGATAGCGCCCTGCTGCATCGCGCGCAAAAGCCGGATGCGGCTGATAGCGGATACCGGGGCGGATGGGGATGTCGTATACGCTTTCGGCAATCCGGGCGGATGGCGCATCGTCTGGCAACGCATTGCCGGCTGCATCAAGGTATCGCGGCTGCGGTACTTTTTCTGCCGTGAGCGGAATCAGCGTATAAGGACGCTTGAGAAAATGGTACTGCAGCGGCGGCTCATAAATCTGGCCGGTGAATTCGACTTCGTTCGAACTGTAGGAGCGTGCCGGATCCAGATGCTTGGGCCGCTCGGCAAAAGCGCTGTACACGACATTGGCTTGCTTCGCGCTGTCAGGGTAGGGGTTGTTCCAGCTGTCGGAACATCCAGCCATCAGGCTCAGGCTTATCCCCAGCAGAACGGTTTTCAACAAAATAGCCCCAATACGCGTCATCCCGCCAGTGTACCCAAGCACGTCACCAACGTCAGCCGTTATAATCTCGGCAACTCCACTCTTCGAGACCATCATGGGATTTCTTGCAGGAAAACGTTTGCTGATCACCGGCGTGATATCCAACCGATCCATCGCGTATGGCGTCGCGGCCGCGTGCAAGCGGGAAGGCGCCGAATTAGCCTTCACCTACCAGAATGAGCGTATCAAGGAACGGGTCACTGAATTTGCCCAGGAATTCGGCTCCGATCTGGTGTTCCCCTGTGACGTTGGCAGCGATGAGGAGATCGACACGCTGTTTGCAGAACTTGGCAAACACTGGGATGGCCTGGATGGTTTCCTGCATTCGATCGCATTTACCCCCCGGGAAGCATTGGCCGGTGATTACCTCGACTGCGTCACCCGTGAAAACTTCCGCATCGCCCACGACATCAGTTCCTACAGCTTTGCCGCACTGGCCAAGGCCGCGCTGCCGATAATGCAAGGCCGCAATGCCGCAATATTGACGCTGACCTATCTGGGTGCCATCCGCTCCATCCCCAACTACAACGTGATGGGCCTGGCCAAGGCCAGCCTTGAATCCAATGTCTACTACATGGCACAGAGCCTGGGTCCCAAAGGCATACGCGTCAATGCGGTGTCAGCCGGCCCGATCAGAACGCTGGCCGCCAGTGGAATTGCCAAGTTCAACGAAAAGCTCGACGTCGTCGCCAAGAACGCACCGCTGCGCCGCAACGTCACCATCGATGAAGTGGGCAATGTGGCGGCCTTCCTGATGAGCGACCTGGCTTCCGGAATGACCGGGGAAATCACCTACGTTGATGCGGGATTTAACACCACCGCCGGCGCTGGCGAGGACTAGCCTGATCGTAGGCAATAAAAAACGCGCCGACTGGCGCGTTTTTTATTGCCTGCTCAACCCGCTTATCGACCATCAATCGCATTCGGTTTGATCTTGACCTTCTGGCTCGAAGTAATCAGCGTCACCATTGCCTTCATGTCCGCGCGTTGTTGCGCTTGCGCCACGCCCTGCCCAATGGACGACAGCAGCATCGGGTCGAGGGTGGTTGCCTCCAGCACGCGGCTCACCCGGACAATGCGATACGAGCCGTCAGGACGCGTTGTGCCTGCATAACCCGGGAGTTTGTCGGCATTCACCCGGAATGCCGCTTTGGCACCCTCCGGATCCAGGGCGGCTGAAGGCTGGCGCCCCACCACCTGGAACGCCGACCAATTCAAACCGGATTCCTCACCTTTTGCCAGGGCCTGAATCAAGGCCTCACCTTTTTGCGTCAACAAACGCACACTCTGCTCGGCACGCAACCTGGCTTCAATCGCCTGGGACACTTCAGTCAGCGGCCGCAATCGCGCCGCACGATGCTCCGCGACCCGTGCTGACACCAGCATGCCGGGCTGCACCTCAATCGCTTCAGTGTTGTGTTTGGACTTGATCGATTCCGGGCTGAACAGCGCGCTCGACAAACCCGCATGATTGAACGGCGGCGGTGCTGTCTTGGCGGTCATCCAGTCACTTTGCTGCAGCACCAGCTTGGCGGCAGCCGCTGCGGGCTGCAAGGACGCCGCATTTTCATAGACCAGATTGCTGAAATTATCAGCCAGGCCGGCAAAAACCTTTTGTGCCTGCTGCTTACGCAATTCATCCACCACCGCAGCCCGCACCTGGGCCAGGGGAACAGTCGTGGCCGCCTGTATGCCATCCAGACGAATCACGTGATAACCAAAATCGGTTTCCACCGGCCCACGGATTTCATTGGGCTTCATCGTGAACACCGCGTCTTCGAAGGGCTTGACCATCATGCCCCGTCCAAAGCTGCCCAAGCTGCCATCCTGCGCAGCCGAGCCCGGGTCCTGCGACTGTGCGCGCGCCAGCTCGGCAAAACGCTCGGGCGTTTTTAACAGTGTTTGATACAGCTCAGTTGCCCGGGCCTTGGCTTTGGCTCGTTGTGCTGCATCGGCATTGGCATCAACAGTAATCAGAATATGGCTCGCGCTACGTTGTTCGGGCTGGCCGAACTGAGCCGCATGCGACGAATAGTAATTCGTCACATCCTGCTCGGTTACCGCGATACCCGCCGCGACGGCATTCCTGTCCAGCACCAGATACTCGGCACGGATTTGCTCAGGCTCGGTGAACTCGGCCTTGTTCGCGGCGTAGTAGCGCGCCACATCATCAGACGTCACCTTGATCTGCGTTGCCACGCTCGAAGCGGGCAGATCGGCCCAGGAAACCTCACGTTGTTGCGCGACCAGACCGGCAACGTGTGAAAGTGAGGTGCTGGATGGAAAAGCTGCGAGCGACACCGGGCTGGTGATTGCTTCCAGCATGAAAGACTGTCGCAAGTCGTTCTCAAATTGCACGGGGGTGCGCCCATTCTGGCGCAGGATCGCTTCATATCGCGGTTGCGAGAACTTCCCATCCTGCTGGAAAGCGGGGATTTGCGCCAGCACGGATGCAAGATAGGCGTCCGGCGCAATAAATTTGAGCTTTTGTGCATCCTGCAGCAGAGCCTTGCGCTCGATCAAACTATCGAGCACCTGCTTGCGGAAATCAGCCGTTTCAGTAACGGCAGGATCAAATGCTGGTCCGAGGGACTCACGCATGCGGTCACTCTGCGCCTGAATCTCTCGCGTCAACTCCTCACGCGAAATTCCAAGCTCGCCAACCTCGGCGACCACACCACCGCTGCCGTCGCCCTTCATGTAGGAGTCCACGCCAAACAGGGCAAAGGTAATTGCGATCAGGCCCAGGATGACTTTTGCCAACCATCCCTGAGCATGCTTGCGGATTGCTTCGAGCACGGTTCACTCCAGAAATAACGTCAACGCGAATTCTCGCGCACTTTGCCCTTCGCGTCATCGCCCTGATACCAGATAAATCCAGGCAATGAAAAATACGCTGAGGCTGAAATGAAAAAAGGCGAACTTGCGTTCGCCTTTTTTGGTGTTGGCGGAGCGGACGGGACTCGAACCCGCGACCCCCGGCGTGACAGGCCGGTATTCTAACCAACTGAACTACCGCTCCCTTGCGGCACAAAAAATCGTGCGGCTTAAAAGTTACTACAGTATTTTGCCCTACTGGTGGGTGCTGAGGGGCTCGAACCCCCGACATTCGCCGTGTAAAGGCGACGCTCTACCAGCTGAGCTAAGCACCCGACGAAGACCGAGATTCTACAATGTTTTTCCCGATCCTGCCAAACGCTATGCGCTTTTTTTATTAATTAATTGCGTCTTTCAGACCTTTGCCAGCGCGGAACTTCGGCACCTTGGCTGCTTTGATCTTGATGGTTGCGCCTGTACGTGGATTACGGCCTGTGCGTGCAGCACGCTTGCCCACATAGAAGCTACCAAAACCCACCAGCGTTACCATGTCGCCTTTTTTCAGTGCTTTCTTGACGGCCTCAACGGTTGCATCAAGCGCACGACCGGCAGCAGCTTTGGAAATATCAGCCGAGTCGGCAATCGCATCAATCAATTCGGATTTGTTCACGTGTTGTCCCCTTCACTCAAGTGGCACAGGAAAACCCTGTGGTCGCTTTTATAGCAACCCGCAAAACCTTGTGTCAAGCGCTTTCCCGGCCTGCGCACAAATAAATCCCGCGACTGGCGCGGGATTCGGGTGCATATCCCAAAAAATGTCAGTGTTTGAGCGCTGCCGCAGTCGCCTCGTCGTCATCTGGCACAGCGATTGCTGGTGCTTCCTCGTCGGGATCATCCACTAAAGGTTCGGGCGCATATTCCAATGCCAATTCAAGAACTTGGTCTATCCACTTGACAGGATGAATGTCGAGTTTGTTCTTGATGTTGTCTGGAATCTCAGTCAAATCCTTGACGTTTTCCTGCGGAATCAGCACCGTCTTGATGCCGCCGCGATGGGCCGCCAATAATTTTTCTTTCAAACCGCCAATCGGCAAAACTTCTCCGCGCAAAGTGATTTCACCCGTCATTGCGACGTCCGCCCGCACCGGAATCCCGGTCAGGATCGACACCATGGACGTGCAAAGTGCAATACCTGCCGATGGACCATCCTTGGGTATCGCGCCTTCTGGCAAGTGAATATGGATATCGCGCTTCTGATAAAAGTCTTCACGAATACCCAGTTTGCGCGACCGCGAACGCACCACCGACAGCGCCGCCTGGATGGATTCCTGCATCACTTCACCCAGTTTTCCAGTCGTCGTCATCTTGCCGCGGCCATGCAGCGAGACCGCTTCAATCGTGAGCAGTTCACCGCCCACTTCGGTCCAGGCCAGGCCTGTGACTTGTCCCACCTGGTTGTTCTTTTCGGCAATGCCAAAACTGAAGCGACGCACGCCAAGGTACTTTTCCAGATTGCGTGACGTCACCGATATTTTGGTGCTCTGTTTTTTCATCAGCAACGCCTTGACGGCCTTGCGGCATATCTTTGAAATCTCCCGCTCCAGGCTGCGTACCCCCGCTTCACGCGTGTAATAACGCACGATGTCACGGATAGCCGACTCGGCAATCGCCAACTCGCCCTCCTTGATGCCATTGACCTTGAGCTGTTTGGTGACCAGATAGCGTTCGGCGATGTTGATTTTTTCGTCTTCGGTATAACCCGACAAACGGATCACTTCCATCCGGTCCAGTAAGGGCGCGGGCAGGTTGAGTGAATTGGCCGTAGCAACGAACATCACATCGGACAGGTCGTATTCGACCTCGATGTAGTGGTCCTGGAAGGTATGGTTCTGTTCGGGGTCGAGCACCTCGAGCAGGGCCGAGGACGGGTCGCCGCGGAAGTCGGCGCCCATTTTGTCGATTTCGTCGAGCAGGAACAGTGGATTTCTTACGCCAACCTTGGTCAGGCTTTGCAGAATCTTGCCCGGCATCGAGCCGATATAGGTACGACGGTGTCCGCGAATCTCGGATTCGTCGCGCACGCCGCCCAGCGCCATGCGCACGAACTTGCGATTGGTGGCGCGCGCGATCGACTGGCCCAGCGAGGTTTTACCCACGCCAGGAGGCCCGACCAGACACAGAATCGGCGCCTTCACCTTGTCCACACGCTGCTGGACTGCCAGGTACTCGAGTATGCGTTCCTTGACCTTGTCGAGGCCATAGTGATCCTGATCAAGTATTTTCTCGGCCTTGGCCAGATCCTTGCTGATCTTGGTTTTTTTCTTCCACGGCAGACCGACCATCGCCTCGATGTAGCTGCGGATCACGGTGGCTTCAGCCGACATCGGTGACATCATTTTCAGCTTTTTCAACTCGCCCATGGCCTTGGCTTCAGCCTCTTTGGACATGCTGGCCTGCTTGATGCGCTTTTCCAGGTCCTCAAGCTCGGCACCTTCTTCGATGTCGCCCAGTTCTTTCTGGATCGCCTTGACCTGCTCGTTCAGGTAGTACTCGCGCTGGCTCTTCTCCATCTGCCGCTTGACGCGACCGCGGATGCGCTTTTCAACCTGCAGGATATCGAGTTCGCCTTCCAGCAAGCCCAGCAGATGCTCCAGGCGCTTGTTGACGCCGATCATCTCCAGCACTTCCTGTTTTTGCTCCAGCTTCAAGGGAAGATGGGCGACGATGGTGTCGGCCAGACGTCCGCCCTCATCAATGCCTGACAACGAAGTCAGGATCTCGGGCGGAATTTTCTTGTTCAGTTTGACGTACTGGTCGAACTGCGTCAGCAGGGCGCGACGCATGGCTTCCACCTCCACCAGTTCCTCCCCTTCGGCCGGCATGACTTCAGCGCGTGCCGACAGGTGGGTGCCGACATCGGTCACGTCCAGTATGCGCGCGCGCTGATTGCCTTCGACCAGTACCTTGACGGTGCCATCGGGCAGTTTCAGCATTTGCAGCACAGTGGCTACTGTGCCGGTGTCATAGAGGTCTTCCGGGGTAGGGTCATCCTGGGCTGCGGTTTTCTGCGCCACCAGCAGGATGCTCTTGCCGGATTCCATCGAGGTTTCCAGCGCTTTAATCGATTTGGGGCGGCCGACGAACAGCGGGATGACCATGTGGGGAAATACCACCACATCCCTTAGCGGCAACAGCGGCAGATCAATCTGTTCCTTGGATACGTTGTCGCTCATCATGATTCCTAATCAGGTTTAAGGAAAGGATGCGCGGCACTCAACCACGCTCATCCATAATTGGGGGGCATAGT
This sequence comes from uncultured Thiobacillus sp., assembly GCA_964350905.1. GTDB lineage: Bacteria > Pseudomonadota > Gammaproteobacteria > Burkholderiales > Thiobacillaceae > Thiobacillus. Next base: position 9,025 of record CAYGMS010000035.1, read on the forward strand.
TCGAATTTCAAGATGGCTGACAGGTTCCCCTGTCAGCCTCTTCGGTTCAAGCTCCAGCAGCCAGCGGCTGATCGTCTTGCTCGGAGTAGATCAACAAGGGCTTGCCTTCACCATTGATCAAACCATGGTCCACGACCACTTTGCTGACGCCCTTGAGAGACGGCAGGTCATACATGGTATCGAGCAGAGCATGTTCGATGATCGAGCGCAGGCCACGTGCACCGGTGCGCCGTGCCAGGGCACGCTTGGCAATCGCGTCCAGCGCATCGTCACGGAACTCGAGCTCGACGCCTTCCATCTTGAAGAGCTTGGAGAACTGCTTGGTCAGCGCATTTTTCGGCTCGGTCAAAATGCGTACGAGTGCAGATTCGTCCAGTTCGTCCAGCGTAGTGACCACCGGCAAACGACCTACAAATTCCGGGATCAGGCCATATTTGATGAGATCTTCCGGCAAAACCTGATGCAACAGTTCAACGTCACGCTTGGTGTCGTCGATGTTCTTGACCTGTGCACCAAAGCCGATACCGCCCTTTTCGGTGCGGCCGCGAATCACCTTCTCCAGCCCGCTGAAAGCACCACCACAGATGAACAATATGTTGCTGGTGTCGACCTGAACAAACTCCTGGTTCGGGTGCTTGCGCCCCCCCTGCGGCGGGACAGAGGCGGTCGTACCTTCAATCAGTTTCAGCAGCGCCTGCTGCACCCCTTCGCCCGACACATCACGGGTAATCGAGGGGTTGTCGGCCTTGCGTGAAATCTTGTCGATTTCATCAATGTAAACAATACCCTGCTTGGCCTTGTCGACATCGTAATCACATTTTTGCAGCAGCTTCTGAATAATGTTTTCGACATCCTCACCGACATAGCCGGCTTCGGTCAGCGTCGTGGCATCGGCAATCACGAACGGCACATTCAGCAATCGCGCCAGCGTTTGCGCCAGCAGGGTTTTGCCCGAACCGGTCGGGCCGATCAGCAGAATGTTGCTCTTGGCCAGTTCGACATCACCCGTTCCGGCGTTGCTGCGCAGACGCTTGTAATGATTGTAAACAGCCACGGCCAGCGCTTTTTTCGCCTGGCCCTGGCCGATCACGTACTGATCGAGGATGTCGCTGATTTCATGCGGCGTCGGCAAATCGGTACTGGCACCCTTCTGGTTGTCAGCCTGCTGGATTTCCTCGCGGATAATGTCGTTGCACAACTCGACACATTCATCGCAAATGAATACCGAGGGCCCGGCAATCAGCTTGCGCACCTCATGCTGGCTTTTGCCGCAGAAGGAGCAGTAAAGAAGTTTGTCGCTCGAGCCTTTGTCAGCCATTCCAGTTCCTTGCTTAATTGCCACTTAATTGCCAGATGCTTCGATGCGGCTGGTCAGCACCTTGTCGACCAGCCCATAGTTCACCGCATCCTCTGCGCTCATGAAGTTGTCGCGGTCGGTATCGCGTTCGATCGCATCCATGCTTTGGCCGGTGTGCTTGGCCAGCATGTCGTTGAGGCGCGATTTCAGGTAGAGGATTTCCTTGGCATGGATGGCGATATCCGATGCCTGCCCCTGAAAACCACCCAGCGGCTGGTGAATCATGACACGCGAGTTCGGCAGGCAGTAGCGCTTGCCCTTGGCACCTGCGGTCAGCAGAAATGCGCCCATGCTCGCGGCCTGGCCGATGCACAGGGTAGATACATCCGGCTTGATAAATTGCATGGTGTCATAGATCGCCAGGCCGGCTGAAACCGAACCACCGGGCGAGTTGATATAGAAGTAGATGTCCTTGTCGGGATTTTCCGATTCCAGGAACAGCATCTGCGCAACCACCAGATTGGCTGTTGCGTCGTTGACCGGACCAACCAGGAAAATGACCCGTTCCTTGAGCAGGCGCGAGTAGATGTCATAAGCACGCTCGCCACGGCCGCTCTGTTCAACGACCATGGGAACCAGCCCCAGACCTTGGGGCTCGAAAGACTGTCTTTCAAAATCAATGTGCATCAGGTACGTCCCATCAGTTCTTCAAAGGAGGTTGCTACATCTTCCACCTGGGCCTGACCTGCAACCCATGCTACCACATTCTCTTCCAGCGCCAGGGACTCGATCTCCTGCATCCGCTCAGGGCTCTGGTAATACCATTGCATCACCTGTTCCGGCTCCTCGTAGCTTTGCGCCTGTTCCTGGATCAGGCTGCGAATCTGCTCGGGCTGGGCCACCAGTTTGTGCGCCTGCACGATCTCGGCCAGGATCAGCCCCAACCGCACACGGCGTTCGGCCTGTCCTGCAAACATATCGGCATTAAGCTTCATGGTCTGAACCCCACGTTGCTGCATATCCGCTTCGGTCATGCTGCGCAGGCGGTCGGTTTCCATTGCCACCAGGCTCTGCGGCAGGTCCAGCGTACTTTTCTGCAGCAACAGTTCCATCGACTGCTCCTTCAGCTTGGCCTGTACCCGGCGCTTCACTTCGCGTTCCAGGTTGGACTTCACTTCGGCCTTGAGCTTCTCGACATCACCGTCTTCCACGCCCAGCGCCTTGGCGAACTCCGCATCCACTTGCGGCAGAACGGGTGCCTGCACGTCCTTGACCTGTACTTCGAAATGCGCGGCCTTGCCCGCGAGTTCCTTCGCGGCATAGTCGGCCGGGAAGGTCAGGTCAAAGCCCTTGTTATCGCCCGCCTTGAGCCCGACCAGGCTTTGCTCGAAATCCTTCAGCAAACGGCCTTCACCAATGACTGCCGCGAAATCTTCGCCCTTGCCGCCTTCAAACGCCACGCCGTCAACCGTGCCCTGGTAATCAAACTTGACCAGATCGCCTTCCGCTGCAGCGCGGTCGGCTGATTCAAACGTGCGGCGCTGCTTCTGCAGCACTTCCAGTGTCTTCATCACATCGGCATCGCCCAGACTCACCGTGGGGCGGCTGATCTTGCCTGTGCTCAGGTCGTCTATCTTCACTTCAGGATAGACCTCAAAACTGGCACTGAACGTCATTTCTGCAACATCCGTCTGCCCGGCTTTCGGCTCAAAGCGCGGATAACCTGCAATTTTCAGCTGATGGGACTGTACCGCCTCGCCAAAACGGCTCTGCAGGGTTTCGCCCAGCACTTCCTGGCGGACACCCCCCCCATGCTGGCGTGCCACGGCACTCAGCGGCGCCTTGCCCGGACGGAAGCCGTCCATCTTGACGCTGCGAGCCAGGCGTTTGAGGCGGCTTTGCACTTCGGTTTCCAGCTGATCCATGGGTACGCTGATATCGAGGCGGCGGACCAGACCCTCGAGAACTTCAAGATTTGCTTGCATCACAATGACTTCCTGGCTGAATTGAAATGGGTGGGTAAACGTCAAAAGCCGATGGTGCGGGAGGGGGGACTCGAACCCCCACGCCTTGCGGCGCTGGAACCTAAATCCAGTGCGTCTACCAATTCCGCCACTCTCGCGGCCTGACCGTAAAACCTGCGACCAATAAGTGTAATATAATCAAAGCGATGCTGTCACCTAAACCGACCGGGCATCCAACCTAAGTCATTATTCCCATTCCGTTTTTTTGTTGCCGGTGCCGGTCGAACACTACGAAAACTTCCCTGTTGCGTCCTGGTTGCTGCCGAAACGGCTGCGCCGACCGGTAGAAGCCATTTACCACTTTGCACGCAGCGCGGACGATATTGCCGACGAAGGCGACGCCACTTCTGCTGAACGTTTAACCCAACTGGACGCATATCGCGCCCAACTGGACCGCATCGAAAATGGCGATGTGCCGGACGATCCCGTGTTCGGCCCGCTGGCCGAAGCCATACGCACCCACGCCATCCCGCTCGC
>CAYGMS010000036.1:0-12755 GCA_964350905.1 uncultured Thiobacillus sp.
ATCGCCTGTGCACACCTTCAGTCACAAAGCGCTTTCCGCAGCGGAAATCCGTGTGTATGCATGATGACGAGACTCCTCATCCGGGTAGTTTGTAAGCGGCAAACATCCGGGAGGTTTGCCGCGACGTTCCATCGCGATCAACTGAATCTATCACGTTATTAATGGAAGGCATCGCACATCCCGCTTACCCTAGAAACTGCGGCAGCTTGCTCAAATTCTTCCATATCAGGGCGCCCACGCCCCCCACCCCATTGCGTCTTAACGCCCGCAAATCCTCGCTTGATTTTTGCATAATATTGCGCAGCGAACGATTGCTGGCGCCGCCCACGCGCATCTTTACCAGCACCTCGGGGATGTAGCGCACCCCCAGCCTGTTTTGGCCCAGCGTGCGAAGGATGAAGTCGTAATCGGCGGCGATGTGAAAGGACGTGTCAAATAGCCCATGCTGTTCATACACATGACGCCGAACATACAATGTAGGATGAGGTGGCATCCATCCCCACCCCAGGCGACGCTCGGAAAATTTACCCGAGCGCCAATAGCGCACCACCTCATCCGGGTTGTCCTTGCGCACATAGAGCAAATCCCCATACACCGCGCCCACCTCTGTGTCGGTAAAGGCAGCGGAAATCCGCGACAGCACGCCCGCATCAGCGAACAGGTCGTCGGAATGCAGAAACCCCACCACTTCGCCACTTGCGCGCTGGATGCCCTTGTTCAGCGCATCATAGATGCCTCGATCCGGCTCGCTGACCAGCACGTGCAGTCTGTCTGCATAAGACCGCAGCACCTCCAGCGTACCATCGGTCGATCCGCCATCAATGACCACCAGTTCAATATCGACGTCCGACTGGCCAAGGGACGAATCGAGTGCCGCTGAAATGGTTTCGCGGTTGTTATAGACCGCGGTAATGACGGAAATCTTGAGCATCAATGGGTCAGCAAGACGAGTTCAGACTGGCGCCCAAACTTCTGTAAACATCCAGGGTTCCCTCATGCGTTCGATCCCAGGAAAAACGCCTGGAAATCTCAAACCCGGCGGAGACTACCTGGTTCCGATATTCTGCATTGTTCAAGCGCAGTACGGCATCTGCCAAAGCACGGGGGTCAGCATCGGCGGCTACCGTCAAGGCATCGCTCCCAACCTCCAGAACCGCCTTACACCGGGTACTCACCACCGGGCATCCTGCACGCATGGCCTCCACCACCGGAATGCCAAACCCCTCATAACTCGATGGATACACCAGACAGAACGCCCGGTTGTAGTGCTCGTTCAATGCCTCGTCGGTGACAAAGCCCAGGTGCCTGATTCTGTGCTGCGCAAAGGCTGGTGCTGCCGCCAACTCCTCCACGCGCAGATCACCGCCGCCAACACAGTACAATTCCAGGTCGGGCAAGAATTCCATGGCTGCTAAAAGCCGTGTGAAATTTTTGTACCCTTGCCGCTCGCCGACATACAGTACATAGGGGGCTGGCACCGGCGCCAGTGAAAGTGGACGAAAGACCTCGGACACGCCGTTGTGGATCACGTGTACTGCCTGCCCGGGAATTTCCCCAACAAATTCCATCAAATCCTGGCGGGTCGCTTCGGAAACACAGATCACAGCCTGTGCGGCGCGAATGGCCGCATGTTTCTGATGCACGTGCACCCAGCGCTTTGGCCCGCATGCATATCGCTCATAAACGAAGTCGTGCATGGTCACGACGCTGGGCATGTTGATTATGCTTGGTAAGCGGTAATAGCTTGAATGGAATATCGAGCCCCCGGCAGGAACACGACATGGCCTGTAGCGCTCGAGAAGTCGGGCGCGACGGGCAATCACGGATACTCTTGTACCGTAACCGCCTATATCCTGTCTGGTGGGATGCTCCAAGAGGAGCGTCGCATGCGTACGTTGAAGCTTCAGATATTCAAGCAACTTATGAAAGTAAATGCTGATCCCACCTTGCCTTTGAAGAGAGAAGATGATGCCATCGATGGTGATCATCATTGCGCATTATCGGAGGCCGTCAGCGCCCCGCTAGAATTCTGCTTGTAACGTGCTGCACGTCTCTGAGAACCGCGCGTCACCCGCAAAATCGCAAGCACCCCAAATAACAGCAACAGATACAGCCCACCCGGCATGAAGCTGCCAAAGGCAGGGGCATACAGCACAAGAAACAGCAGCACCGTTGCCAATGTAATACGACCAAGGTGTACGCCAGGCCGTTTGAATATCAAGTACGACAGCACCCCGGTTAATATTGCTTGCGAGCTAAAAAACCCGAACACAACAACACCCAGCACCCCAAAGTCAGCGTGCTGCTCAACCGCGCCGCCGAAGGCTGGGGTACTAATCTCGGCCAAACCAGGATAAAACAATTCGTTAATGTGCAGTATTCCATATACCACGGGCTTATCCGGCCAAATAGCACGCGGCACATAGGCCCACAACGAACTCATGATCACCTCTCCATGGAACAGATCTATTTCGCCTCTGAGATAGCTACGGTAGTAGTCCGCAGCATTTTTATAGTAGTCAAAGTACCCAATGATGCTCCCTAGCTCAAAGACATCACCAAGTGCCAGATAAAGGTTAAAAATCAGCAAGCCGAAGAGCAGTGGCGCGCCGACCAGCATCAACTTGCCTAGATGACGCCAGCGCATAAACCAGAGAAACACTAACGTAGCCGAGAAGATGGTGAGTAGCACCCCCTTCGAACCAAGGAAGTATCCCATTACGATGTAAACGACCATATTGCGGAGCAGACGGCCAGCCGTCGGGTGCGCCAAGAAGGACAGCACGAATGAAACAGATAGTGCGGAAATGGCCAAGGCATACCAATGACCTTGGCCAGCTCGATGCATCTGGTAGCCCATACGTGGATTCTGAAGCCAGTTCAAAACCCCAAATTCCGCGTTGGCCAGCGCGAAAAGTGCAGCTAGGAAAATCAAGAGAAATAGCCACGCTCCGCGGCGCATATCCTTCCGACCATACAACACTTGTTGAAAAGGTAGGTACCGATGTGCACGAAACGATTTTGCAAAACGAAAAAAGAACACAGCACCTGCAGCCTGCGCCAACGCTAGCAGGCTGGCCATGAGCAGCGCGTATTGGTAGCCGATATCGAATAGTCCGTCTTCGATGAGAAAAAGGGGGCCGATGAAGAGTCTCATTAACTCTACAGGCATCGCGATCATCAACGCAATTGAAAAAGGGTTGATCCACGGAAGGCGAACCTGGGTGCGTGCGAACCACAGCGGCCAAAGCAGCAGCAACACCGAAGCTGCGATGTTAAGGTAGTAAATGAATACCATGAATCGCCTCTAGTTCGTGATTATCAAGACGATTGCCCAGCGGCGGCTGCACGAGCTGGCATTCTCAATCCTTCACCAATAGATGATAGTCGCAGCACATACTGGCGAAATGTGTCGCTACGCGCCAGCAATCGAAGTGTGGCTTTTAGCACTAAGAGCACAACCTGCATTATCACTGTAACCAAACTGAAATGCTTGCGCAAAAGGTAAACCTGGTTTCGCTGGTAATAGTGAATCGAGAAGTCTGACTGCGGCCCGCCTGTAGAAAGACTGACCTTATGGGCGATTGAGATCCCCTGCGCATAAAGCAGACGTAGTCCAGCACGTTTCATTCGTATGAAGTAGTCCGTATCTTCGAAATACACAAAAAAATTCTCGTCAAAAAGCCCAATGCGCTCGAATGTGGAGGCTGCGAACATCACACAGCAGCCAGGCGCCACGGGGGTCCAGCGCGGCTGGTTATCTGATGGGTCGTGTCGCTGGCCCATACCTAGATGCTCGCCCTGAAACCCTTTCCAGAATGTGAACCGGCCGCCAGCATACCAATTGATGTTGGTGTCTTTTGCGTAACTGATCCGGGGGGTAATGGCGTCCGCTTCATGGCAAGCGCGAGCGTCCCGAAGCGATTCGAACAAATCGGGGCCGAACTCGGTGTCGTTGTTGATAAAAAGAATGTCTCTTGCCCCACGGTCGAGGAAATAGCGAGCACCCTGGTTGCAGGCAGCCGCGTAGCCGATATTGTGCTCATTTCGCATCAGGTGAACGCGCGAATCCACTACGGCTGACAACACCTCCAGGGTGCTGTCCGAAGAGGCATTATCGATAATGAGTAACTCAAAATCCTTGCATGCCTGCGACAGACAGCAATCCAAAAATGGCCGCAGAAAATCCGCCGCATTAAAGGTGACCGTTACCACGCCTAATTTTTGCGCGGGCGCTTCGCTTAAATAGGCTGCCATTCCTGCGTACCTGTCTGTTGTCATCAATATCCGAAGATATCCGCAACCTGTTTTTTGAAGGTTGCAGGCTCCTCGATGATTCGGCTTCTATAGCCATCAAAATCTTGGACATGGCTCTCGAAATCGCCAAATATTTCTTCAACGAGTTCTCCGAATTTTTTTACATATTCTGCTCGGCTGTCATCCAATTTGTATTTGTCAGGTATGGCCACATCCTCGTGGTATCGTGCCGAGCCTGCCCGGCCAGTGATGACACAACACCCCGCCATGGCTGCTTCACGAGGCGGTCGATCCTTGCCCGGATGGTGGCCGAAATCGACATAGACCTTGGCGCGGCCAAGCAATTCAGCAACCTGTTTCGGAGTCATGTTTTGTATGGGGACAAACCGGATGCTTGGGTAAGCCCTCATAAGCGCCCTGGTTTGCTTCTGCCCCTTTTTCGGATTGAAGGCAATGATGTCTTCTTTAGTACTTGTACCCGGGGCGAAGGGCTGGGTGAGATGGTCGCTACCCAGGTAATCGGTTAGCGGTATTGAGCTAATGCTGGCTTCAGCAAGAAATCTCTCTGCATAATGGCTCTGCGTGAAATGGATAAGGTGCCGCATTCTGAATAGCGGCACCCTGCCTCTTATCAACCCCCTGTACCCTCTTATCAGACTCCTGAACCGATGATAGACATCTTTAAGTCTCGACTGATGCAAGGCAAGAAAATAGCAGTCAACGGACAGCCACCACACCCCCACCCTCGCTTTTTTCAGGCGTTTAACAATCCAGGTTGCGGTCTCAGGAACCACTACAAAAGTGTCGGTCGCGTCAATTAACGGGCCTTGAGGTGCGTCGTATTTTTCATATGGTTCGGGGCAAGCGAAGGTTTGCTCAAACGGGTAATAAGCGATTTGCGCATCCCGCCCCATTTCGCGCAGTTCGTGGACTAGCTGATGTAGCAGTTCAGGCCCCCCGGTAATGCCATGTGGACAGCAAACGACTATCTTTTGCTCATTGACCTTCACGTATTGACTCCACGCAAGCGAGCGCCGCACCAACCACTTGATCCATGTTGTAGTAACGGTATTGGGCAAGGCGTCCGACGAAACTGACGTTTTCTTCCTGTAGCGCAAGCGCCTTATACCGCTGGTAAAGTGCCTCGTTTTCCATCCGGGGTACGGGATAGTAGGGATCACCCTCCGCCTGCGGAAACTCCCGAACGATGGAGGTTCCGGAATGCTCCTGCCCCGTCAGATATTTGAATTCAGTGATGCGCGTGAATTCATGGGAATTGGGATAGTTGACCGTACCCGTGGCCTGGAAAGGTTCCGGCTGGCTCAAATATTGATGTTCAAAACGCAGGCTACGGTAGGGGAGCTTGCCGTAACAGTGATTGAAGTACGCATCGATTGGGCCGGTATAAATCATATGGCGCCATACTGCTTCAGTATTGATCTCCGCCAGGCTGGTGAGCAAGCGCACGGTAATGTTCTCGTTCGCCAGCATGCGCTCAAACATTTTTGTATAGCCTAACGCTGGCATGAACTGGAAAGCGTCCGTGAAGTAGCGGTCGTCGTCGTTAATCCGTGTTGGAATCCTCGCTGCGACACCGGCGGAAAGCTCGGAAAGGTCCAGCCCCCATTGCTTTTTTGTGTACCCACGGAAAAATTTGTCGCAAAGATCGTGGCCAACACTGCCAAGCACGACATCCTCACTTGTTCTTATCGGCTGACGCGTTTCCCTTACGCTATCCAGATATTTTTCGGCATCTTCCTCGCTGAGGTCGAGGCCATATAGCTTATTGATTGTGATCCTGTTGATCGGGATAGGGTAAGTCTCGCCATCGATAACGGCAAGCACCCGGTGCTCGTAAAAACGCCAGTCCGTGAAGCGGGAGAGATATTCGAAAATCCGCTTGCTGTTAGTGTGAAAAATGTGGGGGCCATACGGGTGCACCAAAATGCCATGTTCATCGTATTGATCGAAGGCATTGCCGCCAATGTGATGGCGTTGGTCGATAACCAGAACCTTTTTTCCCGTCTCGGCTAATTGCTGGGCGCAGACAGCGCCAGCATAACCGGAACCTACAATGAGATAGTCGTAATGCATCTTCAAATTGATTCTTTAACAGAGGGCTTTGAGATAGCCCCGTTTATAGACGAAAGCCGCCATCGTGAGGGTGACGAAAATCTCAGTCAGCAAGGTCGCAATTGCCGCGCCTTCAGCGCCTTTCCAGAAGATCAAGGGGACGATTATCAAAAGGCTGAATACCGCAGCTGTTCCCAGGATTCCATTGAATAGCCGGTTCAGCCCATTTGGCAGCATGATTTGAACTCCAAAAGTATTTGACAGGCCAATGACTAGTGGCAGGAAGGCCAGCCACCTTAGCGTGGTTGCCGCAGGGGCGAACGCTTCTCCGCCCAGCAGCAGGATGATCCAATCCGCAGTGGCCCAGACGAACAGGCTGGCTGTCCCTGAAAGCGCAAGGATGGCGAGGGTGGAACGCTTGAGCAGGTGATGTGCGGAAAGTGGATCATGTTTGTACAAATGACTCATTCTTGGGAAGAGTGCCTGGGAAATGGGTGCCAGCAGTGCTTGCGCCGCAAGCCTGATCCTGTCTGCCAGGCTGAAATATCCCACGGCCGTGGTGCCCGAGATGGCGCCGAGCGCGAGCGGGGTAATGATGGTGTACAGGCTGATAGAAATCCTGGAAAGGAAAAGAGGGCCACCTTCGCGTAATGCGTTAATCGTCAGTGTCCAGGTTGGGCGCTGCCACAGAATCATACGTTTTCTGCCTACCCAATAAAGCGTGAGCAGGCCGGCAATGAGGGGGCCGGCTCCTGTGAGGGCCACTGCCCAAATCGCATCCTGCGGGCTTTTTACGAGCAGAAAAAGTGGAGGCAATGCGAAGAGTCTTCCGGTTAACTGGATGATAGCGACTTCCTGCATGCGCTCCAGACCTTGCAACAGCCAGAGGGGCAGGAAGACGTTGCCAATAACCAGAGAGAATCCAATCAGGTAAAGCGAGGCATCTTGCTTTAATAGTGGGATGGTTGCGACGGCGATTACCAATATCAGGCCAGAAATAAGCGCCAGTAACCACTGTGCTGACCAAGTGGCGGAGAATACAGATGAAACGAAGCGGTGGTCATCGCGGCGCGCGGCTATCTGACGCGTAGCGCTCCAAGAGAAACCATAGTCGGTGAGCAGAACAAAATAGGCCATAACAGCCAGAACAAAGGCTACCTTGCCAAAGGCCACCACACCGAGTACGCGGGTCAGATAGGGCAGCGTGACCAACGGTATTAGATAGTTCGCGACTTGCAGTGCGCCGAGTGCGGCGATGTTATGGCGAAGACGTGGAAGCGACATAGGTCAGTTTGGGTATTCAAGGCGACAGATCTTCAGTTACCCGCCCCCGTCAGAACCTTGCGATACTGCACAGGCACCGCACCCATCATGTCCCGTACAAACCGTTCCTGCGTGCGATAGGACTGCGATTCGTTCGCCGAAATGGTTGACACCCGGACCAGCATTCCATACGGAATTTTGCCGGTCAGGCCATATTTCAGCCTCGCAAGATGCTGCTCCATGTTTCCACGCACAGCCGAATCGCCAATCATGACCCAGTAGGTGATTGGTTCGATTCTTGAGCCTTGGGTGGCAACCAGCTTCATCACAGGTAATTTGGCTCCGCTGAAATCGATCGAATCCTTGGACATGCTCCTGATCTCGAAACCTTGCGCCGGGTAGCACATCTCCGGTCGATGGATCTGGGTGGAATAGCTTTGGTCGTTGCCATAGGCGATGGATAACATGATCCGCTCACCCTTGTCGTTCATGTAGTTGCGCGTCAGCGTCTGGTTGTAAATCCTGTCGAGCAGGGCCTGAACGTCCGGGCTCACGATGAGGGGGGCAATCGTTGCTTCCAGTTTCCATTCGCCGAACTGCTTGGGGATCATGGCTTCGAGACTGATTGTCGGCCCCTGGTCAACCAGCTTCAGGCGGGGGGTCAGTGCCAGCGCCAAGCCTGCGGCTGCGAGCATGGCCAGGCCGACAAGAAGATGGGGAGGTTTGATTGCTTTCATAGATCTTCATTTGGGCAGCGACATAACAACACACCCAGAATCAGGATCTTCTCGTTCACGCCCGACCAGAGGATGGCATAGCCATGCCAGTGTTGGCTTCATCGGCTGTCTTTCGTTGCTCCAGCAAGGACCAGGAGGAGTTCAATTGGCCGGACCCCGGCCTGCGGCTTGGCGGCGCCAGGGCTTCAGCACCCGTCCAAAGCCGGCGCGGACTGCGTCCAGTTTGAAGGCCGCTTCGGGATCCTGGCGTGCGTTTTTCAGGGCGCTGCGTATAAACACGAACGGCAACAACACAATGCCTGCAGCCATCGCAGCCAAAAAAGCGAGCAGCGTCTTTGCCATGCGCTCGTTTCGCTCAGGCGTGACAGCTACATCCACAACCTGAATCACAGCACCATCTTTGAGTTCGTCGATCCTGGCCAGTTCATACTGCTTCGAAATCTGCTCAAACAGCACCTCCTGGTATTTGAATTCGCGGTAGCGGTTGATGTATTCGGCATTTTTACCGCTAGGCTGGGTGCTTTCTTGTTTTCCAAGTTGCGCACGCAGCGCGGCCAATTCCTGCTGGGCCAGGCGGAAGTTCGGGCTGTTCTCGGTGAGATACCCGCGCATGCTGGTTAACTGCAGTTCCTTGGCCATGATTTGTGCCTTCAGGGTGGCGATACCCTGCCCCATCACTACGGGGTTGAATTTCAGGGTGATTTCGCTGACGCCGGATCCACCCAAAGCAATTTCTGCCTTGGCCATATTTTCCTTGGTCTTGGCCACTTCCTTCTCCAGAAACTGCCGACGTTTCTGTGCCTCGGTCACTGCCAGGCGATCAGTCAGCGATGAGAGTTCCTCGACATAAGCATTTGCCATTGCGGCAGACAAATGAGGAATGCTGGAGGCCACTTTGATAGTGATCAAACCATCCTTGCCGGCGAATATCCCAGTTACTTTTTTCAGAACGTCACGGGCATCCTCGCGATTCTCCACCTTAGGCAATGTCATCAAACTAAATTGGTCAATCATTCGGTCGGCAATCGTTCTGCTCTTGAGCAACCCGATATACAATTCTGCCGGGCTTTTGGGCCCCGCCCCGGCCATGCCCGACAATGCACCGAGTTGTGCCATTACGGCGGCAGCGGCCCCCTGTTGTTGTTGCGGGGTCATGATACTGGTCGTGGCGATGTAGGTGGGCTTGAGTAGAAAGCTCACGCCCAAGGCGACCAGCCCGACAATGAGGGGGCCAAAAAACAACAATCGGGCGTTTTCAGCCAAGGTCTGAAGAATATCCAGCAAGCTGATTCCATCGTCTTCGGGCAGGTCGGGAGCGTGGTTTTCGTTCATGGTCACGGCCCTTAATTCAGGGTCTTCCAAGCGGCGACGCCCAGGCCCATCTGATAGAGGACCTGCGTCCAGTCCTTGAGGCCGGTCAAGAATTTGGTCCAACCGGTTCGGCGATCAAGCTTGGCGGGAACGACAACGGTGTCGCCCGGCATCATCCGGATATCCTCAAACCCACCCAAACTGAACAGGCTCTTGTTGTCGCGCGCGGCTTTGACGCTGCCATCGGCGCGAAGCACGAAGGCATAGCGCAACTCGGCATTGTCGCTCGCACCTGCGCTCTTGAGCACATCACCTACGGTCCGGCCTGGGCGGTGGATAATGGCGTTTTCGTTGTACACCTCACCGACGGCGGTCACAAAACCCGGGCGGCTGGGGATGTGGATGGCGTCGCCATCTTCCAGCGGCAGCGCCGGCAGGGCGTCCAGGGTTACATGGGTCGGCGGCAGTTCCAGGCTGACCCGGCCGCTGCTCTTGAAAGTTTTCATGCGCTCAAGCTGTTGTTGCTGCGCGAGGATTTGGTCCTGTGCTTCGCCCTTGGTATTGGCATCGGATAATTGTTTGCCTATTTCGGCCTGTAGTTGTGATTCCAGTTTTCGGATCACAGCATCGAGGTTTTTCTGCTGCTGCCGGCGTACCGATTCGCGGGTGAATTCGGCACCATACAGATAGGCGTTGGGGGTGACTCCGCCCAGTCGTGCCAGCAATTGCGGCAGGGTTTCACCCGCCTCGACCTGGTAGATTCCGGGTGCGGCAACTTCGCCTTCCACCCTCACTAGGCGGGTCTGGCGGTCCTGCGGCACTCGCAGGTCCTTCTTGGACAGAATGGTAACAATATCGCCGGGTTCCAGTACCAGGTTGTGCTGATCGTCGCCATCATTCACGGCACGCCCCAGGTTAAAGGGAATCAGCCGTGTGGTAAGGGTGGCGCGATCCAGGCGTTCAATCACGGCATACTCCCAGTTGACCTCGTCCAGCAGGTTGCGTACACCCAACTCCACGTCGGCTGCGTCGGTTTTGTCGGACAGCACCAGCAGGTTCTTGCGCTTGTAGTAATCGGGTGTGATCAGTGCTTCCCGGCTGGGGATCAGATCGCGGATGCGCATGCCGTCAGTGTAGGGATAGCGCAGGGGCTCGGCCACATTGCCGCGCAGGGTTACCGCATTGGCGAACTGCGGGCTGATCTCAAACAAGGTGAGGATGTCACCATCGCGCAGGGAGCGCTGCAATCCGGCAGTATCGAGCACAAAGTCCTCGACACGGCGGGCGGTATTAGCAGCGGGATCAATCCGCTCCAGCAAGGCTTTACCGGACTTGGCCAACACCGACAGCCCGCCGCCCAGCGCCAGCACTTCACCGACGCTACCTGTGCCTTTGAGCTCATAGATCGCGGGTTGTTCGAGCGCGCCCAACACGGCCACACGCGGGCCTACGGGTGGAATGACGATAACGTCGCCAGGCTGCAGCGGCACATCACCGTTGCGATCACCGCGCGCAATGAAATCGTAGAGATCCAGATTGCCAACGACACGGCCGTCACGTTTCAACTGGATATTGCGCATCGAACCTGTGCTGCTGGGGCCGCCTACCTCGAACAGCGCATTAATCAGGGTGGAGAGGCTGGAAACCGTGTAAGTACCTGGCTGTAGCGCCTGCCCAACGACATAGACTTGAATGCTGCGCAGGCGGCCCAACGTGGCATTGAGCTCAAAATTGGTGAAAATACGGCCAATCTTGCTGCGCAACACGGACTCCAGATCGCCCGCACGCACGCCAGTAAGGTTAATTGCTCCAACTTTAGGCAAGTAGATCTGGCCATCCCGGTTGATCATCAGGCGCCTGTCTGCATCGATGCTGCCCCATACCTGCATATGGACTTCGTCGCCGGGCCCGAGGATGTAGTCGTTGGGTGCCGGCGCCTGGGTAACGGGCACATAGCCTGAAGGCGCGCTGAATAACTGCTGGCCGTAAAGAGGCAGTGCGCGGCCGGTAGTCTGCTGCACAAAACGCTGGAAATTGCTTGACTGTATTTCAGCGCGCAGACGCTCGGTGCGAGCCGGACCGGGTTGATTGTTGCGAGGCGCTGCGTATATGTCGGGCACCGCCTGATCAGCGGTGCTGTCAGCGCCAAGGGACAGACTGCTTTTGAGTTCGTGTAATGCCAAGTCAGAAGGCATCGCTGATGCAGCGGTCCCACTAGTTGCAGTCGGCGCTGGTGTTGCCGACGTGCCGGTTAGCATGTCTGTGGCCGTTTGCCCGAATGCAGCAAGACTGACGGCCCACAAGATCGATACCAGAATAGCGTCACGTTGGCCTTTATATTTCATCATCCTCCCTGCACTTCGTTGTTATTTGTTGTGACATTTCACAGAACCAACTTTACCATGCGGCCTTGCCGCCCATTCCAAGCATTTAAAGAATCGCTGCACAATATGGCCTCCGTACCCCGCACTAAATAACAAGGTCCACACATTATTCATAATGATATTCAGGTCGACTGAATTCATACGTCAGACCGAGACCCATCACATTACTGTCCAGTTTTCCTTCAAGCGCTTTTACCTTTCCCGCTTCCAGACGCGCGGCAAACTGTTCATTGAGCCTCCAGGTCAAGCCCAATAGCGGCTGGATGATAGCACCGCCGCCGACGTCAACCCCGCCGCCGCCGGACGCCCCCGCAGCAAACTCTGCATTGAATCGCAAACGCCCGTCCCTACGCAAGGGAATCTCCCAGCCCGCACCGATCAATCCCACGGCATATCCACCGGCATCACCCGCGTAAGCGCCATGCGCCTGGCCCGTGATATAGATAGAGTCGGTCAGAAATTTCTCGACTTTGAGGCCCACCAGGCTCAGAGCTTGATCACTGCCGCTTTTGCGTGCAGCGCCAAGATTAGTGTGCTGCACCCCGACCAACCGCCACTTGGCCAGACGCATCCCATCGTCGCCCTGCCACCCGCGTTCGCTCTTGTCCGTGCCGGGTTCGCCAATAAGATAACCCAGGCTCAAACCGTAAAAGTCAGCGCTGAAACTGCCGGCGCTTTCGAGTCGCCCGCCTTCCAATCCCAGCTTCAGAGAGGGCGTGAAACTGTAGTC
>CAYGMS010000037.1:0-12563 GCA_964350905.1 uncultured Thiobacillus sp.
ACACAGTGCCGACCACTACGCCGCAGGCAGGTTTGATCTGAACGCCATCGCCGACATCGTCGTCGTCGGCGGCCAATACCAGGATGCTGAACTCGTACGCAAGTGCGACAAGGTTCTGGTTTTCTGAGGACGGAAGATGGCAGATCAAAAACGCATACTGATGGTGGCCGTGCAGAAGCAGGTTGAGGCGTTGCGCATGGCCAGCGGACTGACCCTGCTCGACGACGCCGTCTCCATCGCCGCCTGGGGCAAGCTGCCTGAAGGCGGCGGCGCAGCAGAGCAAATGGAAGCGCTGGAGTTCGCCGAGGTGCCCGTGGTGGAACTTACCCCCGCCGGGGATGCCATGGTTGTCCTGGCGCGGCAGATTATCGACAATGACGTGGTGTATTGTGTATGAGCACGGGAAAAAGGGTTTTGCTGGTTAATCCCGCGGCGACGCCGGCGATGCCGGGTCTGGCCGAAGCCTTGCGCGCCGCTGGCGCGCAAGTACGGGAAATGAACATGGACGACTGCAGCGCATTGCTCGATGCGCTGGAGCAGGACTGGATGCCGGTGGTGCTGAAAGCGCCGCTGGATTGAAAGTGTTTTGCCCGCGGCCACGGTCGCGGTAGAGGGTGTGCCTGGCTGGAGTTGGCTTCGGTTTTCTCCAGCGGGCCGGCCACTATGGGTGCGTCGCCTTGCCAGCCGGCAGGGATGGCGCGGGCTTGAAAATGGATGGAGGAATTTTGATGAACATGCAGATGAATAAAGGATGGGCCGGCCTGGCCGCACTGTCCCTGGTGTTGGGACTGCAGGGCTGTGGTGGCGGCGGCGAGGATACGACTGCCCTGGTGAAACAGATCCCGGTCAATACGCCGGCGGCGATTGCCCAGGTGTCGGACGACAATTACGACAACAACGTCAACGGCCTGATCACCGCGGCGACGCTCAAAAGATGGAAGGACGACTGGCTCACCAATCGCCCGGCGGGGATTACCGGCAAGCTGGTGATTCTGCAGGTATCGGCTGGCCCGGCTGGTGCCGAATACATCAAGCCCAGTGGCAACAACGTGTTTACCTATCATTCTCCGGGTAGCGACTGGATCCAGACCCGCAGCAACGGCGTCATCGAAACAGCGAGCATGGTGCCGGACGGCGCGGGCATGGATGCGCTGTTGAAGAAATTCGACATCGACCCACAAAAAGACATGATCGTCGCCGCCATGGGCACCGGCAGCACCGGCAATGCGATGGCGCAGGGCCGCATCTGGTACGCGCTGCGCTACTGGGGCGTCGACAAGAAGAACCTGGCGATCCTCAACGGCGGCAACCAGTGGATCAACGGCAACGGCATGGCCGGTACGGATTTCCAAGCGAGTGCGAGCACGGCTCCCAACAGCGGTCACGCCTCGGTCAAGGATCTGCTGGTTGATAACACCCAGTTGCAGGCCACACTGGAGGACATGATCAGTATCCTGCCCTCGTCAGACGTCAACGTGACGAATGACGGTGTCTTCATCTGGGATGCGCGTAACCTCGGCAATTACAATGGAACCGGGTTCCAGAATGCGGGCTCACGGCAAGGCCATCCGAATGGTGCGCTACAGCTCGATTTCTCCAACCTGCTGGATTCGACAAAAGGGTGGGCCTACAAGACCAAAGCCCAACTGCAGGCCTACCTTGACGGCAATGTCAGCGGTGCCGGCTTCATTGCTGGAGATTACCTGCCTGTAGGCGTTGGCAATGCGTATCAAGCGGGTGATGTCGTCTATACATATTGCGAGACGACTTTCCGCGCCATGATCACCGGCGTCGCCAGCGGCGTGATTCTCGGCAAGCCGACTCGTTTCTACGACGGTGCGATGGTCGAGTGGAACTCGCTGACCCCTGGAAGCGTCATGACCGATGCGACGGGCGCTGCGATCCTGCCGGAGGATTCGCCGTGGCGCACCGACCTGAAGTCCTTCTACCTCGCCGCAAGCAGCAACACCGCGGTGGCTCAGCGCTACATTACCGACGCGTATGCCAAGTCGAGCAATGCCATCGTCAATGCCGACAAGGCCTACAAGTACGGCGAGGTCATCCCGACCGCCGGAACGCGTGCTCCGGCTGCCAACCCGTGCGGCGGCTGATAAACGTCTGAACTATTGCTACTCCTCCTCTGGCCCACGATACTCTCGTGGGCCTTTTTCATGGAGTCAGGGATGATGAAGTTCACTTCGCGTGCGGGTCCGCTGTGGCTGCTGGTGGGTTGTGCGCTTGCGCTGTTGTCGGGCTGCGGCGAAAAGCCGGAGACTGCGATCGAGGCTTTTCTGCAGCGCCACTGGGCCGAACCGATGTCGCCGCAGGGCACGCCTCCAGCGGCGTTCTCGCCGATGGAGGCATCGCTGAATCCGCAGGCTTGCGGACAATGCCACGCCGAGCAGTATGCAGACTGGCGCACCAGCCTGCATAGCAAAACCATGGGCCCCGGCTTGCGCTGGCAGCTCAAACTGATGGATCAGGCGCAGGGCAACCGCTGCCTGCGCTGTCATGCGCCGCTGGCCGAGCAGAAAGCGTTGCTGGCGCTGGAGCACGGCTGGCCGAACGCACCGACGCAGGCGCCGCCGGACTATGTCGCCCCCGACCTGGGGCATCAGGGCCTGGTGTGCGCGGCCTGCCACGTGCGCGGGCATCAGCGCTTCGGCCCACCGCCGCGCGGCGCGGTGGCCAAGGATGGTCCGCATGGCGGCTTTGTCGTTGCCGAGGCCTTCCAGGACAGCCGTTTCTGCGCGCATTGCCACCAGTTCCCGGATGACGGCCCGCGCATCGCTGACAAATTGATGGAGGACACCTACCAGCAATGGCTTGCCAGCCCCTACGCCAGGGAGGGCGCCGGCAAGCAGAGCTGCCAGTCCTGCCACATGCCGGATCGCCAGCATCGCTGGCGCGGTATTCACGACCCGGAGATGACGCGGCGCGCAATCGAGGTGACGCTGAAACTGCATGCGCTGGGCGACGGCCGCTATGAGGCGCGGGCCAAGGTGCACAACAGCGGCACCGGCCACCATTTCCCGACTTACATGGTGCCCAAGGTCGAGCTTGTGTTTTACCGCCGCGATGCCGATGGCGGCCGCATTGAATTAGGGCGACAGGTGATTGGCTGGAACGTCAACACGCAGATCACGCAGGAATTGTCCGATACCCGTATTGCCGCCGGCGAGGCGCGCGATTTCCGTCAGCCCTTTAGCGCAGCGGACGGCGACTGGCGCGTGGAACTGGTCATGCGGGTATTGCCAGCCGAGCATTACGAACGTATCTACCGCGACAGCCTGAGCCACGCCGACCAGTTGCCGACTGCGGTGGTGCCGTTGTTGCGGCGCGCGCTCGACGAGGCGGTGGCGACGCGTTATGAATTGCTGCGTCTCGAGGCCAGGGCGGGACCTTGAGGATTGAGTGACCCTGTTTCGGGTGCTGAAAGGACAGGAATGCGGGATTTCAATTGAGGCTCGGTTGAGGCTCGGTGCGTATCCCTGTACGATTGCAAATTGAAAGATTGCAGTTTGTTCTGCTCGTTGTGCAATCGAATAGGGTGGGTGGTTTTTAATAAGTCATTGTTGTTAAATGATAATTAATAGTGGCACGATCCGTGCTTATGTTTTGGTGTCGATATGACAGAAGTGAACCGGAAACCCATGCGAACAACTGGTGCAGTCACGATGATGGCCCTTGCTCTGCTGCTAGCAGCGCCGGCCGTCAATGCGGCCGATCCAGAGCAGCCCAGGCTCAAGTACCGCGGTAAGGCGCTAGCGTGTACTTGTGCTACGGGCACAAGCGAGGCGGATATACGCAAGGCATGGGACGCCCGGTTTGGGCAATCAGAAGGTGCCCGTCTGGATAGTCTGGACGGGCTTCCCATAACGAGTGGCGAACAAAGGAGGGGCTTAGATGAAACGCAACCAAGGTAAGGGCAGTTTGTTGGGAAAGATTTGGCGCGGTGGTGTCATGCTGTCGCTGTTTGGCCTGGGTGTTGCAGTGCTCACCGGTCTGGCTGGCAAGCACGCTGAAGACTCGGCCGGGCAAGTGGCCGCGGGCTGGGGCGGTGAGGCAACGGTGGCGCTGGCGGAGGGTGTGGCGCAACTGTCGCCGATTTCTCTCGCCAATGCCTGTGGTCTGGGAGCCTCGAGCTGTTTCAAGTGCCATAACGGCAAGCGTGCCGCAGCGCCGGAAATGGATGCTGCCAAGTCACCTTGGCATGCGCAGCATGCCAAGGTGAACAACTCGTGCGTGGGTTGCCACAAGGGGAATTCAAGAATCATGAAGCAGGAAGTGGCGCATGCGAAGATGCTTGCCAAGCCTCGTGACAACACGGCTGACGCCTGCGGCAGCTGCCACCAGGGTGACCTGACCAAGGTTCAGGGTGCTTATCACGCTATTCCAGGAGCGAAATAATATGAAAACTCTCAGCATTCCCCGTAACGCGGTCTCTCCGCTGTCCCGTGCTTGTGCGGTTGGTCTGCTCGCCGGCTTGTTGCCGCTGAGCGCGGTTGCCGGCCCGACTATCGAGTTTGGTGAGCAGGGTTCCCTTACCTTTACCTACGCCCTGCAGGGCTGGCTGCAGCATAAGGGGTTCACCTCGGCAACCGATAACGGTTCGTCGAATGACGCTTTTTTGCGCCGCAACCGGCTGACCTTTTCCGGCCAGTACAATGACTACGTGGGATTTTATGCGCAGATCGAGGCTGGCAACGACAGTAAACTCGGCAACGACGACAAGAGTATCTATTACCGCGATGCGTATGTGACGCTGGACTACCGTGATGACCTGCGTTTCGTTGTCGGCCGCTTCAAGAACACCTTCTCGCGCGAGAACCTGGAGGCGTGCCTTGAGCCGCTGACTCTGGATCGTGCGGAAGCGCTGGCCTACACACCGTTCGGCGGCAGCCGCGACACCGGTCTGGCTGTCTGGGGTAACCTGATGGACGCCAGGCTGCAGTATCGCGTCATGATCGCCGATGGCCGCGAAAGCAATGAAGTGGCAGAGGATAACCCCCGGCTGACGGGCCGTGTGCATTACAGCTTCTGGGAGCCGGAATTCAGCTACGGCTATCTGGGCACCTATCTGGGGACGAAAAAGGTGCTGACCATCGGCGCCGGCTACGAAATGCAGAATGGCGTCGCCTATGGCAACTACACGGCGCGCAGCGACATCAAGGATTACCAGGCATGGACCGTGGACGCATTCATGGAATATCCGACCTCGAGCGGCGTCTATACGCTGTCCGGTGCGTACTTCGATTACGACACGGGTGATGCCGCCAACAGCCTCGATCCCGATCTCACCTTGCCGCTCGGTGCCGATCTCAAGGGCTATTACGTCAAGGCCGGTTACATGCTGCCCAACAAGGTCGGCAGCGGTCGCCTGCAGTTCTTCGCACGTCACGAAAACTCCGATTACGGCATCAAGACCGGTACGGCCGAGTATTACGACCAGAAATGGAACAGTATCGGTGCGAACTACTATATCGACGGACAGAAGCTGAAGGTCAGCTTTGAATACGCGGATATTGCCTTCGATGCCGAGCACCCGACCAACCCGGCCCTACAGGATTACAATCAGGCTACACTCGGACTGCAGTTCATTTTCTGATCAGTTCTTTGCAGTCGTTATGTACGGCCGCCCGGTGACTGGCGGCCGTATTTTTTTCCGTATTCCGTCAATCAAGTCGTGTAGTTTTAAGAGGTATTGCCATCAAACCGCTGCGCTTGCAGGGGACGGCCAACCGGCGCCCCTCCATTCCATTATTTCCCGGCTACCCGTTGCCGGCTGCGATTGCGTTGCTGCTCGGTGCACTGTATGCCTTGCTCGGTCCGCTCTGGGACGAGCCACACCTGCTCTGGCTGTCGGGCGCCTTGCTTACCTATCTGACGGTGCGTCTGCTTGGCGAACGGGCCGCACTCAGGGGGCTTGAGCTGGGTATTCTTCGCGCGCGCGAAGGCCTGCTGGAGCCGACGCCGGTCGAGCCTCACACCTGGACCAGCGTGGGTCATCTCATCCCGGAATACAACACCACGATCGCCACGTTGCATATGATGTTCCAGACCGTGGAAGAATGTCAGGGACGTTTTCTCAATGAGCGCAACCGTAGCAACACCATTCTGCAAAGCCTGCCGGGCGCCTTGCTGAGCCTGGCCGATGATTTGCGCGTCACGATTGCCAACCGCCAGGCGTACACGCTGTTCAACGTCCGGTCGGGTGCGCTGATTGGCGCAAACCTGTTCGAGCTTCTCGATATCAACGAGCGTGACCGCGAGTTGCTACGCGATGCGTTTCTCTACAAGCATGCCATCCGCAATCAGGAAATCGCGCTCACTGTCGGCGGCGGCAAGCGCTTTTTCTCGCTGAATCTCGCCTTCTACAGCGACGAGGAAAACGACATGGGCGGTGTGCTGATCCTGCAGGACATCACCGAGCACCGGCAACTGATGGAAAGCGTTGCGACGCGCGAGAAACTGGTGGCGATGGGCCAGCTGGCGGCCGGTGTCGCGCACGAACTGAATACGCCTCTCGGTAACATCCTTGGCTATGCGCAATTGCTTGACCGGGGCGCGGCCGAGCACCCGCAACTGGCGGGTTATGCCCGCATCATCGCCGACGAAACGCAGCGTTGCTCGCGCGTGGTACAGGAATTGCTCGACTATGCACGCAAGGACAAATGCAGCGGCGAGACCTGCGATCTGAACCAGTTGGCACAGGAGTTGATCGATACATTCATCAACTGCAGGCTTAAACGCTACCGTATCGAAATCGTGCTGGATCTGTGCCCGGAGTCCGTGGTTGTCGAGGGCGGGTGCGGCCAGCTCGATATCGTCCTGAGCAACCTGCTGGCCAACGCCATTGACGCGCTCGACAAAACACCGTCGCCGCGCATCGTCGTGCGCACCTGGGCGGAGGACGCCTATGCCGTCATCGCCATTTCGGATAATGGCCCGGGCGTGCCGCAGGATATCCGCACCCGCCTGTTCGATCCGTTCTTTTCCACCAAGGACGTCGGGCAGGGCTCCGGGCTTGGCCTGTCCATCAGCCAGGCAATCGTTACAAAACGGGGCGGTTTTATCGTTTACGATGCCGCGAATGGCGAAGGCGGGTGCTTCATCGTCAAGCTGCCGGCAGTCGATCTGGAACGGGCCCAATCATGAAACAGGATGCATCCAAGCTGCACGACGACGACAAGGATACCGGCATGGCCGATGCTATTCCGACCATTCTGGTCACCGAGGACGACCGCAACATGCGTGAGCTGATCCTCGCCGTGCTGGCCGAGTCATCGATGGCGTTCAAGGTGGCCAGTGCCGAGAACGCGCACGAGGCGATGGATTTTCTCGAAAACAACGACGCCGCCGTCGTTCTCACCGATCTCCGCATGCCGGGTGCCGATGGCCTTGATCTGCTCAAATTCGTGAAATCGCGGGATCCACAGACCCAGGTTGTGCTGGTTACCGGTTATGCCACTGTCGAGTCGGCTGTCGCCGCGCTAAAGGAAGGGGCTTACGATTACGTCCAGAAACCGTTCGACACCATCAAGCTGCGTACCGTGGTGGAAAAGGCACTCGATTATTTCCTGATCTCGACCGAGAATCAGCGCCTGCGTCGTCAAACGCGCGCCTATCAGGAAAGCGGTGAGATCATCGGCGAGTCGCAGGCGAAGGAACGCGTCGACCGCCTGATCGATGCTGCCGCTGCCTACGATTCCAGTGTGCTGATCTTCGGCGAAAGCGGTAGCGGCAAAGAGCTGGTGGCGCGCCAGATCCATCAGCGCGGCAAGCGTTGCAGCAAGTCCTTTGTCGCCATCAACTGCGCGGCGATCCCCGAAAACCTGATTGAAAGCGAGCTGTTCGGTTTTCGCAAGGGTTCGTTTACCGGTGCCGAGCGCAACAAGCCCGGCCTGTTCGAAATTGCCGATGGCGGCACCCTGTTCCTCGACGAAATCAACAATGCGCCGTTGGCCCTCCAGGCCAAGCTGCTGCGCGTGCTGCAGGACGGCAGTTTCTATCCGACCGGCGCCACCGAACCGGTTAATGTCGATGTCCGCGTGATTGCCGCCAGCAACCGGCAGATCCCCGAACTGGTGGAAACCGGCCAGTTCCGCGAAGACCTCTTCTATCGCCTGTCGGTGATGGAGATCAGCATCCCGCCGCTACGCGAACGGCGCGAAGATATCGCTTTGCTGACCTACTATTTGCTGAACAAGCACTCGCTGCGCCTTGGCAAGCACATCAGCGGCGTCAGCACCGCCGTACTCGGCGCGCTGATGCGCTATGACTGGCCCGGCAACGTGCGCGAACTGGAAAACATCATCCAGCGCATGATCATTCTCGCCGAATCGGATCATATCGATACTGCTGTGCTGCCGTCGCGACTGACCGAGCAGAAGGACCCGCGTGGCCACGCCCTCGATTATCTGCCGCCGCAAAGCCTGGACGAGGTGGAAGCCTATTTCATCCGCAAGACCCTGCGCGAGACGCATGGCGACCGCGCGCTGGCGGCGGAAATCCTCGGCATCGACAAATCGACCTTGTGGCGCAAGGTCAAGCGTTATGGCATTGAGGAATAGGGTCGTGGGAGATCCCCGGCGTGAACGCTGCTCCGGATTGGACGGCCTGTCGGCCAGACAGATTCGCTGTCCATCGGTCTGCGGCGCTGCGCAGGCAGAACCACCGCTCGTCCGGAAAACCGGACGGCTGCGGCGTCAGGCCGTCCCGGACACAATGCTTCAAATACAAGCCGCCGGCTTGCGCCGGCATGATTTTTAAGGAGGCTTGAACGCGATGTCGCTTGATGCGCTTGTAACCCCGTTACGCCGCGTTCCCTGGCTGGGTGCGCCGCTGAATCTGCTGCTGCTGCTGGGGCTGGCTGCTTTGCTGGCACACTGGACCTGGCGTTTTGCCGCGCCGTTACCGCCGCTGGCGGCAAACGGCACACGTGCTGACATTGAACTGGACACGCAGCTGGCGTCGCTGCGCGCGGCGCATCTGTTCGGTGCGGCACAGGGGCAGTCGGGTGCGGCAGCCGAGCAGACGACCTCACTTAACCTGAGGCTGCGCGGAGTGTTCGCCGCGCTGGGCGGCCAGCCGGCGATGGCGATTGTAGGGGTGGACGGGCAGGATCAGGCTGTTGCCACCGGTCATGAGGTCATGCCGGGCGTGGTGCTGGACTCGGTCGCGCCCGACCATCTGATTCTGCTCAACCGCGGCGTGCGCGAACGCCTTGATCTGGATGCGGTGGGGCGGCCGCTCACGCTGAGCGATGGCGATATTGCGGTCTCGCGCCAGGAGTTCAACCAGGCGTTGGCCAACCCGCAAAGCCTCGGAATGCAGGCGCGCGCCGATAGCAGCGCGCTATCTGGCCTGATGTTGACCTCGGTGGCCAGTGACGGCCTTGCGGCACGGCTGGGCCTGCAGAGCGGCGATACGCTACGCATGGTCAATGGCATGCCGGTTGCCAACGTGCAGGATTTCGCGCGGCAGCTGTCGGGCACGACAGGCGTGCAACGCCTCACCGTGCTGGGCGAACGTCAGGGCAAACCGCTTATTCTTTCTTACAGGCTGCAGTGAAACGATGAACAACATGAATGAAACACGATCGGGCTTTTTTCGCCGTCTGACGTTGGGCGTGCTGTTGGTCGCGCTGGTCTGGCCCGCCATGCAGGCCCAGGCGCAGGCCCAGCGTGACCCGGTGGTACTCAATTTCGTCAATGCCGACATCCCCTCGGTGATCAAGGCGGTGGGCGAGCTGACCGGAAAGAACTTTGTCATCGACCCACGCGTCAAGGGCACGGTGATCATCACCTCGGCCAAGCCGGTCCCGCGTAGTCAGGTATACCCGATCCTGCTGTCGGCGCTGCGCATGCAGGGCTTCGCAGCGATCGAGAGCCACGGCATGGTGAAAATCGTGCCGGAAGGAGACGCCAAGCAGGATTTCAGCGTGACCCGTGGCAAGCAGATCAACGAGAGTGGCGACCGCATCGTCACCCAGGTCTACCCGTTGCAGTATGAGTCCGCCGCACAGCTGACGACGGTGCTGCGGCCGCTGATCAGCCCCAACAATGCCGTCGCGGCACTTGCCAACAGCAATACCCTGGTGATCACCGACTACGCCGATAACGTGCGGCGCCTGAACGCGATCATCGAGGCAGCCGATCAGCCGAGTGCGAACGATACCGCCTTGATCCGGCTGAACCATGTGTCGGCGGTGGATCTGGCGCAATCGCTGGGACGGCTGATGACCGACGGCGCTCCGGCGGCGGGGCAGCCGGTGAACTCACGGCTGCTGATCGTGCCGGACGTGCGCTCGAATACGCTGCTGGTGCGCAGCGACAATCCCGCACGCATCCAGATGCTGCGCGGTCTGGTTGCCGGACTCGATGTGGCGGGCGCGGCGGGCGGCAACATTCATGTGGTGTACCTGCGCAATGCTGAAGCGGCGAAGCTGGCCGAGACGCTGCGCGGTGTTTTGTCGGGCGAAGCGCCGGCCACGCTGGAACGTGTCGCGTCGTCGGCCTCTGAGCCGACCGCCAGTCCGGCCACGTCCGCCACACCAGTTTCCGGTGCCGTGGGTAGCAGCATGATCCTCGCCGACACGGCAACCAACTCGCTCGTCATCAGTGCACCGGACGTGACCTACAATGCGCTGCGCGCGGTGATCGACAAGCTCGACGCGCGGCGCGCACAGGTGTTTGTCGAGGCACTGGTGGTCGAGATTACCGCTGAGAAGGCGGCCGAATTCGGCATCCAGTGGCAGGACCTGCGCGGCATCGAGAAAGGCGGAACAAATTTCATCGGCGGCACTAATTTCGGCCGGGGTACAGGCAGCAACATCATTGATGCGGCAGCCAATCTCACCACCCTGGGCTCGGGTCTGAACATCGGGATCGTCAGTGGCACCATCAATATCCCCGGTGTCGGTGAGATACTCAATCTGGGTGCACTGGCACGCGCGCTTGAATCGGATGCCAACGCCAATATCCTGTCGACGCCCAATCTGCTGACCATGGACAACGAGGAGGCCAAAATCGTCGTGGGCCAGAACGTGCCGTTCATCACCGGCCAGTACGCACAGACTGGCTCCACCACTACGCCTACCCCGTTCCAGACCATCGAGCGTCGTGATGTCGGGCTGACGCTCAGGGTGCGCCCGCAGGTGTCGGAAGGCGGCTCGATCAAGATGCAGATCTACCAGGAAATTTCCAGTCTGCGTGAAAACACGACCTCCGGTGTCATTACCGACCTGCGTTCGATCGATTCCACCGTCCTGGTCGACGACGGCCGCATCATTGTTCTCGGTGGCCTGATCCAGGACAGCATGCAGGATGGTGTCGACAAGGTGCCGGTCCTGGGCGATATCCCGCTGCTCGGCCACTTGTTCCGGTCGGAAAAACGCAAGCGCATGAAAACCAATTTGATGGTGTTCCTGCGGCCGCACGTACTGCGTGATGTGGCAAGTGCCGATGCGATGACCGGTGAACGTTATGGCTTCATCCGCCAGAAACAGGCCGAGTTTCGTATGCAGCCACACTTTGTCTTACCCGACATGCAGATGGACCTGCTGCCCGAGTTGAAAAACCCGCCGTTGTCCGCGCCGGTCAGCCCGCCGCAATCGCCGACCCCCTGATGAATGCCATGGATACAAACGTGACCCACGTTCCGGACCCGCAGCTTGCCGCGCTGCTGCCTTACGGCTTTGCCCGCACGCGCGGGGTGGTGGTGGGGCGGCGCGTAGGCGACGAAATGGAAGTGTGGCTGCGCGAGGGCGCCGAGCCCGCTACCCTGGCCGAGGTGCGGCGTATCCTCAAGTGTCCGTTGCATGCACAGATACTGGCGCCGGAAGAATTCGAGCGTGCCCTCACCCAGGCCTATGCGCGCGGCGAGAACCAGGCGGCCACTCTGGTAGGTGACATGGAGCAGGGGATGGACCTGCGGCAGCTGGCGCAGGATGTCCCCGAGGTGGCTGACCTGCTTGAAAGCGAGGACGATGCGCCGATCATCCGCCTGATCAATGCGCTGCTGACACAGGCGCTGCGCGAGAACGCATCCGATATTCACATCGAGCCTTTCGAGACGCGCTCGGTGGTGCGCTTTCGCATGGACGGGACGCTGCGCGATGTGATCGAGCCAAAGCGCGCGTTGCATGCGGCGGTCGTGTCGCGCATCAAGGTGATGGCGCAGCTCGACATCGCCGAGAAGCGCCTGCCGCAGGACGGCCGCATCACCCTGCGCCTGGCCGGGCGACCGGTCGATGTGCGGGTGTCGACGCTGCCTACCGGCCACGGCGAGCGCGTGGTGCTGCGTCTGCTCGACAAGCAGGCGGGGCGACTGGAACTGGGAAGGCTTGGCATGAGTGCCCCCACGCTCGCCGGACTCGATGAGCTGATCCACCGGCCGCACGGCATCGTGCTGGTGACCGGGCCGACCGGTTCGGGCAAAACCACCACGCTGTACGCGGCACTCTCAAGGCTGGATGCAAAGACGCTCAACATCATGACCGTCGAGGATCCGATCGAGTACGACCTCGACGGCATCGGCCAGACCCAGGCCAATGCACGCAT
>CAYGMS010000038.1:0-10116 GCA_964350905.1 uncultured Thiobacillus sp.
TGAAACCAGGCGGTGGCAGGCCAATACATGTCGTTGAAGGTGGGCGCCTTGAACGACGTGCCATAGCTGGCACTCGCCCGCCAGGATGCACTCAAAGCATACGCATAGCCTGCCGTGCCTGTGGCATGACCGCCGAAGTCGCTGTAGTCATCGTGGCGCAATGAGGCCTGCAGGGTGTGTGTTCCCCATTGCCCAAGGTAGCCCAGCTGCCCCGCATTGACGGTGCGGCGGGTCACCGTAAACGCCGTACTCGCCTCCACGCGCTGCTCGTTTCGCTCCAGGCTGGCCGTCAGATTGCCACCGGGCAGCACAAAGTCGTTCTGCCACAGGTATTGCGTCTGGTCGGTATCAAACCGCCCCGTTGATATTCCAAAACTGAAATTTTCCGTATGGTTCTGCCCCAGCCCGATATGCACCTGGCTCGTCCATTTTTCGGAAAGATCACCCTTCCACCAGGCCGACAGGCTGTTAACGTCATTGTGAGCGACGTCGTCCGCGGTGCCCGCGTCGTATTCAACGATATCGCGATTCACCATGCCGCCGAGGCCGATACGATGACGGTCATTGATGGCGTGTTCCACATTCAGATGGGCGCTCCGCTTCTCGTCGCCATCCTTGTCAGGGTTATACCCATACGTGCCTGGACGCGCAGAAGAGCCGCCCCCATCCGTCCGGCTGTATCCGGCCCCGGCGCTGAACCGGGTTGTCCCCGCCTGGCCGCTGTAACTGGCCCGCCCCTGCAACAGGCCATGACTGCCCGTACCCAGAGAAGCGGACAATCGCGGTGCATCACGCCCCTGCAACGTGAAGATCTGAACCACCCCTGCCACGGCATCGGCGCCGTACAAACTCGATGCCGGTCCACGCAGAATTTCAATGCGCTCGATCTGGTCCAGCGCAATACTTTCCAGCGGCGTGGTACCCACCGTCGCCGACCCCACGCGCAGCCCGTCAATCAGCACCAGGGTATGGCCGCTGTTCCCGCCGCGAACGCGGAGCGAAGCATTGGTTCCGGTGCCGCCTTCCTGGGTGATTTCAAGTCCAGGTTGCGTCTGAAGCAATTCAAGTAACGAGGTCTGGCCTGCAGACGCAATAGCGTCAGCTGTGATAACTGTCATGTCGCCAACGACTGAGTGGGCCGGCACGGCCACGCGCGTCGGTGTAACAACGATGGTTTCGCCGACAAAATCCGGCAAGGTTTCCGCGAATACGGACGAAGCAAAGACAGCGCATAGCGCGAGTGAGAGAGCAGTTTGACGCATGATGAGTTTCCAGTTTGGGCGCCTGCTTCCCCGCAGGCGCGTTGCACGATCCGCTGCGCGACAGGCGTCGCAACAGGGCTCAGGCCGGTATCCGGGCTCGCGTATGAGGCGTTTCGCCTTCCCATCTTGCGACAGTGGCTGTGTGAAACGCCGAAAACAACGCTTACCGTTGCGGGGGCAGCACAGGCCTGGCTGCAAGGCAGCGCACCTGTTTCCCGTTTAACCCAGGCAGCGGAAAGCTGCTCGGGCACCTGAAGGCGCGGATTGTACCCGCAGGACACACGCTCTGCTCACATGCAACCCAAGGCACGCGTCAAACGCCGCACTCAAGATTGACCGCCCGCACGCTGCCCCCTATAGTCCCGCCATGCACGCTGAACTCGATACCCTCGAAGCCAAAATCCGCCAGGTGGCCGAACTGAGCCAGACCCTGCGACGGGAAAACACTACCCTGCGCCAGCAACTGCTGACCGCGCAACAGGACAACAAGCAGCTGACCACGCGGCTGGAAGCCGCCAAGATCCGGCTGAATGCGCTGCTCGACACTTTGCCGGAGGATGCATGATGGCCAGCCCGCGCTCAATCGAAATTCATATCCTGGGTCGCCCGTACAAGGTGGCCTGCACCCGCGAAGAGGAATCGGCCCTGGTTGCAGCAGCCGATTACCTGGACGATAAAATGCGGGCGATTCGCGACAGCAGCAAGGTGATCGGTGCCGACCGCATCGCCATCATGGCCGGACTCAATCTGGCACACGACCTGCTCACCCATGGCGGCGGCGGCCTGATCGAAGAAGCCCGCACTCGCGTGGCGCATTGCAACACCCTGCTCGATTCAGTGCTGGAAGATCAGGACAAACTCTTCTAAACTGTCAGTGTTCCCTGCAGTGTTCGAGGCTGGTTGCAATTTCTCTGAACCAATGCATTCGTGCAAGGCTGCGATCTATTCCGATGTGGGTGTGCGCGTGACACGTCTCATGTGCCCAAAGCGTCTTTGAACGCGGCCGTCTTGGACCCAGGTTCAAGAGTCCGCAGCCAGTCACGGCACAGGCGGGGAACCTTTCCATTCAATGAATAAATCCACCCTTCGGCGGCAACTCAAGGCCGCACGCAACGCGTTTACCCATACCGCCCGCCGCAAGGCCGCACGCGCTTCTCTGCGCCTCGCCCTGCGCCATGGACTGTTGCTGCGCGCGCAGCGCATCGCATTTTATCTGCCGCAAGGTGGTGAGTTTGATGCCCATCCGCTGCTCAACCAGGCCTTGTGGATGCAGCGTGACTGCTATCTGCCGATACTGCCGCGTCGTGGACGCATGATGCGTTTTGGCCGCGTGGGCCGCCACACGCGCATGAGCCCCAATCGTTATGGCATTCCCGAACCACTCGATGCGCGGCCCTTGCGCGCGCGCCAACTGGACCTGCTGTTGATGCCGCTGGTGGGATTCGACAATGAAGGATACCGGCTGGGGATGGGCGGCGGCTATTACGATGCCACGCTGGCGTACATGCAGCATCGGCGAAGCTGGCGCAAACCACGGCTGGTCGGCCTGGCCTACGAATGCCAGCGGGTGGAAAAACTACCGCATGAGCCGTGGGACATGCCGCTCGACGCGGTGCTGACCGAGCGCCAGCTCTATCGCTTCACGTCCGGCACACGGCCCCGTCAGACCTGACGCCTGAATAAAAATCCCCCGCTGTGCTTCGCGGGGGATTTCTTGGTCATCGATGTTGCAACAGCGGTTAGCGATGCACTTCCCGATCCATCTCGCCGCTTTTCAGCTTTGCCTGATAGTCCGCCAGCATGATCTTCACCTTGCCGCTCAGCAAATACAGCCCCAGAAAATTGGGGAAGGCCATGGCCAGCACCAGCAAGTCGGTGAAATCGAGCATGTTGGCGGCACTTGCGACCGAGGCGATCACGATGAAAACCAGGAACATCACACGGTAGACAATCGAGGCCGGTTCGCCGAGCAGGTAGGTCCAGCAGCGTTCACCGTAGTAAGACCACGAAATCATCGTGCTGTAGGCAAACAGCACCACCGACGCTGTCAATATCATCGAGAGCCAGTCCGACACCGTGGCAAAGGCTGCCGAAGTCAATGCCGCACCCTTGCTGGCTTCACGTATCGCCAGCGTGGCCGGGTCGTTGTATACGCCGGTAATCACGATCACCAGCGCCGTCATGGTGCAAATCACAATGGTGTCGATGAAGGGCTCATACAGGGCAACCATGCCCTGGCGGATGGGGTATTTGACCGAGGCCGTGGCGTGCACGATGGCCGCCGAGCCCAGGCCCGCTTCACTGGAAAACATGGCGCGTTTGAAGCCCTGTACCAGCGCCCCCACCATGCCGCCCGCCACCGCAATCGGAGAAAAGGCTTCACTGACAATCGTGCTCAGCGCCTGGGGGACCTGCTCGACGTTACCCAGAATGATCCACAAACACGCCGCCACATACAACACCACCATGGTCGGCACAATCGCCTCGGCAGTATGCGCAATCCGGCGCAGGCCTCCGATGATGACCACGCCCACCGCCAGTCCCATGATCAGGCCATAGGCAATCGGCGTTTGCTTGAAGAAGGGAAAGCTCTCCTGCACGGCGCCCAGCGACTGGCTCACCTGGAACGCGCTGCCGGCGCCCAACGAACCGAATACGGTAAATACCGCAAACACCGCGGCGAGGATTTTGCCGGTTCGCGGCATGTTGAACTCGGCAAAGCCTTTGGACAGATATTCCATCGGTCCACCCATCATGCGGCCATCCGGGCGGACTTCGCGATAACGCTGCGCCAGGGTGGCTTCGGTGAACTTGGTGGACATGCCGAAAAAGCCGGCCACGATCATCCAGAAGGTTGCCCCGGGGCCGCCGATGGAAATCGCGATTGCCACTCCGGCAATGTTGCCCAGACCCACCGTGGCCGACAACGCCGTGGTCAGCGCCTGAAACGAGCTGACCTCGCCCACATCGTCGGCAGTACGATATTTGCCACGCAGCACGGCATAGGCGTGCCGCATCATGCGCAAGTTGACGAAGCTGAAGCGCAAGGTCAGAAACACTGCACCCACGATCAGCCAGGCCACGACGAACGGCAATTCAGGCGCGCCAGGGAAAACGTCGAAGAAAATTATGCTGGCCAGATAGCCGTTGAGCGTGCCGAAGAAGTTGTTGATCATGCCCGGCTCGGCTGCCAGGGCCATCTGCGGAAACAACAGGCCTGCCACTGCGGCCAGAAAGTATGGATGGATCACTACCGTTCCCCCCTTGGAGTTTGTTATTGCCCGCCACGATAACAAACTTAAGGGGCAGCCGGCCAGCCACAAAACAAAGGCCGGCGCATGCGCCGGCCTTTTCCGTGTGCTGCCTGACTTACTTCAGGCCCAGCATCCAGGCTACGATCTTGTGCGCATCAGCATCGCTGACCTGCGGATTCGGCGGCATGGGGATTTCTGCACCCAGTTCCTTGGCCCACACACCCTTGCCACCCGTCTTCACCTTGGCTACCAACATGGCTTCTGCGCCTTTCGCGCCTGCATATCGCTTGGCCACATCCTTGAAAGCCGGGCCAACAATCTTCTTGTCTATGCCGTGGCAGGACAGACAGGCATTTTTCTGGGCCAGCGCCTGGTCGGCTGACGCCACGCCAGACAGCATCAACAGGGCAGCAGAGGCTGCGGTCATCATTACTGTTTTCATCATTTTCAGTTCTCCATGGGGGTCGGTTGGGCGCATTTGCAATTTCGCTTTGCGAATATTAAAGATTATCGGCCTCCGCGCAATAAGCCTGATTGGTTATTTGCTACCAAACCACGTAAAGCATTGTTATTGCCACCTAATCAGCACTTGCAGGCGGCACGCGTCCCAATCATTGCAGCACCCCGTCACAGGATCAGGGCCGAAAGCGCGGTAATCGGCGGCTGGCATGCTGACCCGTTGCAGATCCAGGCTGTGGGGTGATCGGACCCGGGTTTCGCCAGGGCCTCTGGGCAATCCGTGCCATTGGCCAACGTCAACAGCATATCGCGCGCACCGAGTTGGGGTGCCAGTTTGGCTGACCATTCACGCAATGCCGCTTGCGGGCCGCGCAGCACGATCACGCGCGTGGGCACCAGGCTTTCATCCAGCACGGCCAGCAAGGTCGGATAAGCAACGGGTTGCTGGATCAGCTGTGATTGAAACACGCGCAGGCAGCGCGCGCTGGCCTCAAGATAACGCGTCTCGCCCAGCAGATAACCCAGACGTTGCAGGGCAAATGCAGCCACACCGTTGCCCGATGGCGTGGCATTATCATAGCCCGGCTTGGGGCGCGTGATCAGGGCTTCGTGATCATGGCTGGTGAAGAAAAATCCACCTTGTTCGGTATCTTCAAAATGGTTTAGCAGCGTATCGGCCAGCTCACGTGCCCACGCCATATCGGTTTCGCGATAACCGGCCTGCATGTTCTCTAGCAGAGCATCGAGCAAGAATGCGTAGTCATCAAGATAGGCATTGAGTCGCGCTTCGCCCTGCTTGTAGCTGGCAAGCAGACGCCCGTTGCGCCACAGGTTTTGATGCAGGAAATCAATCGCCGCCTGTGCGGCATCGACCCAGTCAGGCCGACCCATTACCCGCCCGGCATGGGCCAGCCCGGCAATCATCAAGGCATTCCAGCTGGTGAGCTGCTTGTCGTCGCGCCCCGGCTTCACCCGTGTTTCGCGTGCGGCGAACAACTTGGCCCGTGCGCTGGTCAACCACGCTGCCGCATCGCCTTCGGCCACGCCCAGCTCGGATGCCACTTCGACGGGCGAACGCGCCAGAATTGGGTTCCAGCGGCCTTCAAAATTGGCCGGGCGGTCGAATCCATACACATACGCGGCCATCGCATATTCTTCTTCGCTCAGCAGTTCACGGGCCTCGTCCGGCGTCCACACGTAAAACCTGCCCTCGCGGCCTTCGGTATCGGCATCGAGCGCGGAATAGAACCCGCCTTCCGGTGCGCGCATCTCGCGCAGCAGCCAGCCCACCAGTTCCTCGGCGGTTTCCTTGAACAGGACATCGCCCGTCAGCGCCCAGGCATCGGCATAGAGATGCAGCAACGGGCCATTGTCATAAAGCATTTTCTCGAAATGCGGAATCGCCCACTGCTCGTCGACCGAGTAACGGCAGAAGCCACCGCCCAGCTGGTCGCGCACCCCGCCGGATGCCATCTTGCGCAGGGAAAACAGCGCCATGTCGCGCGCCTGCGCATGGTTGCTGCGTTGCGCCTCACGCAGCAGAAAAAACAACTCACCCGGGCGCGGAAACTTGGGCGCACGGGAGAATCCGCCCCACACCGGATCGAACATCTGGGCAAGATCGTCCACGGCCTTGCCAAACAAGGCTTCGCCCGCTTCCGCCTGATCGCTCTGAACGGGTTGCTGCTGTGCGAGTGCGGCATGCACCGCTTCATTTTGTACCAGTACATCGCTACGCCGCTCGTTCCAGGCGCGCGCCAGGTTATCCATCAGATCGGGAAATGCCGGCAGCTGGTGACGCGGTGTCTTGGGGAAATACGTTCCGGCAAAAAACGGCGTCTGGTCGGGCGCGAGAAACATCGTCAACGGCCAGCCGCCACCACGCTGGGTCAGCAGTTGATGCGCAGACTGATAGATCTGGTCGAGGTCGGGACGCTCTTCGCGATCAACCTTGATATTGACGAACAGGCGATTCATTACTGCGGCCACCTCGGCGTCCTCGAAGCAGTCGTGCGCCATCACATGGCACCAGTGGCAGGCCGAATAGCCGATCGACAGCAGGATGGGCTTGTCCTCGCGACGCGCCTTTTCCAGTGCCTCCGCGCCCCACGGATACCAGTCGACCGGATTGTCGGCGTGCTGCAATAGATAGGGGCTGGACTCAGTGGCAAGATGATTGGGCATAACAGGACAATAGTTGATTAAATCAGTCAACTATTGTACGCTTGTTCCAGTCCGTTATCTGCAGGAGCCCCATCATGTCCCAGGAATTATTCGCCGCCGCCCAATCGGGTGATGCCGAGAAAATCAAGCAACTGCTCGACGCTGGCAGCAACCATGCCGCCACCGATGAAGCCGGCGAAACCGCGCTGATGCACGCCGCCCGCGCAGGCCACCTTGACGCAGTCAAGGTGCTGATCGCTGCCGGCGCTGACGTCCATGCCAAGTCGCCGCAAGGCTGGACCGCACTTGCCAAGGCCGCCTATAACGGCGAAACTGAACGCGGTTACGTCGAAGTCACCGAAGTCCTGCATGAAGCGGGCGCCTCGCTCAACGATGCCATTTTCTTCGGCATCACGCCGCTGATGCTGGCGGCCGGCGGGGGCGACGCCTCGGTGGTGGAATGGCTGATCAACAACGGCGCAGACGTGCTCGCGGCCAACGAGGGCGGCCGCACCGCGCGCATGATGGCGGACGATAAATACTATGTGGACGTGATCAATCTGCTGCACGAAGCCGAGCAACAGCTGGGCGCGGCCGTTGATGGATCGGGCTCGGCAGGCCGCGTGGCCAAGCCGCAGGTGGTCAACCTGATGAAGCCGGCTACCCACTAAAACCCCATGCACTAAAACCTGGCGACTGGCGAATCCTTAACGGTTCAGCCAGTCGATCAAGTCCCGCCACTGTTCCATGTCGCGCTCGGCGACATGGTGCGGCAAATCAAACAGGCTCTTGCCTTCAAACGCCGCGTTGACGTAATGCTGGGTGTTGCGCAGATGCGCCAGCACCGGCAGTTTCTGCCGCGCCATGAACTGTTCCAGCGTCACGCCCGCACGGGTGCGGGCATCGACCCGCATGCCCACCACACTGACAAAGCCCTGACCCTTGCGCACCGCTTTTTCGGCATGCAGCGCAGCCAGAAATTCCTGGCTGGCGCGGATATCGAACAGCGAAGGCGCGATCGGCACCACCACCTTGTGCGCCAGTTTCAGCGCGCGCTCGAGGTTCTTGCCATGCAGCCCGGCCGGTGAGTCGATCACCAGCCAGCCGCTGCCACTCTTTTGCCCATCGCGCAGCAAATCAATCTTCGGCAAGGCCGCATCGCGTATGGCCAGCCACTGGCTGGCCGATTTCTGCCGGTCCAGATCAAGCATCGCCACGCGCTGCCCTTGCGACGCCAGATAGCCGGCCAGATTGATCGACAGCGTGGTCTTGCCACTACCGCCTTTGGGGTTGGCGACCAGAATCACGCGCATGCTGTCTCCCTGTTGAAAAAACCTGTTATCCGCGAAGGATGCGAAGGAACACGAAGAAATTCTTCAAGCCCTCGGCAAAGCTGCTCGGGTTTTCTTCGCGTCTCTTCGCGTCCTTCGCGGACAAAAAAACTACAGTGGCTCGGCACTATACGTCACGGCCAGCGTATGCGTTTCGCCCGGCGCCACGGTGACGAGGTTATCCATCACATTGGCCGACTCCACGCACACCATCTCGCGCCAGCCGCTGCCCGATTTGCCTTTGCCCATATCGCCCATCTGCTCGGCCTTCTCGGTCCACGGCGTCCACACGATGGTGGAGAGCGAACCGGTTTTGGCGATGCGGATGCGGCGATTCAGACCCGTGTCTTCGATCACGCACTCGGCCGGCGTATTGACGTAGACGCGATCGACTTCGCTCTTCAGCACAATCGCGCCGGACTGCTTTTTCTTGGCGAAGTTGTCGACCTTGTCGTGGAAGGTGCTGCCTTCCAGCCCGGTGATCTTCACGCTGCCGACATCGCTGATCTGCAGATAGGTGTGCAGCGCTTCGCCGATCTGCACAGGCTTGTCGCCCAGGTTGGTGGTGGCCAGCTGCAGTTCCAGCTTGTCGCCGACGATGACGGTGAGGATCAGCCGGGTGGCGTGCGGCCATTGCTTGCGGGTCTGCTCGGTGTCGGCCAGTTGCAGCGTGAGTTCGGTCTTGGAATCGTTGCGCTTGCGGCTGCTGACGACTGTCCACGGCACGGTGCGGGCAAACCCGTGCGCGGGGAACGCGGCTTCGCTGGCATGTGCGCCAAACCACGGCCAACACACCGGCGCACCGCCACGA
This sequence comes from uncultured Thiobacillus sp., assembly GCA_964350905.1. Taxonomy (GTDB): domain Bacteria; phylum Pseudomonadota; class Gammaproteobacteria; order Burkholderiales; family Thiobacillaceae; genus Thiobacillus. Next base: position 9,281 of record CAYGMS010000038.1, read on the forward strand.
ATCGATTTGCCCGGCGCGAACTTGGCCGCGTCGGACACCCACACTACCGGTTCCTGCTGTGACCTGGGACGAAAGCTCACCACGTGTGCGCCCTGCAGGCAGATCGTCGCGCGACCGCCGTGGTTGTTGATGTCGGCATAGGTCAAACCGCCCGCACCTTCGCGGAAGCTCAGCTGCCCGGGAATGGCAAAACGCGCCAGCGGATCGGCATGCATCTGCGCTTCGGAAGGGTGCTCGACCAGGCTGACGTCGCGCACGGCGCCGAACGCGGCCGAGGTCGCCATCGCGGCATAGGCACGCAGCGCATGCGACACTGCACGCACCCGGTTGACCGGCTTCCAGGCATGGGCGCCCTTCGCATCCATGGCAGCACGACGACGCGCCAGTTCAGCGTCGGAAAGCGCCACATTGATGCTGCGCCTGGGGATGTCGATTTCGATGATGTCGCCTTCCTGCACCAGGCCGATGGTGCCGCCTTCGGCCGCTTCGGGCGAGGCGTGGCCAATGCTCAAACCGGACGTGCCGCCGGAGAAGCGGCCGTCGGTGATCAGCGCACAGGCTTTACCGAGGCCCTTGGATTTCAGGTACGACGTCGGATACAGCATTTCCTGCATGCCGGGGCCGCCGCGCGGGCCTTCGTACAGAATCACCACCACATCGCCGGCGACGATCCTGTCGCCGAGAATGGCTTCGACTGCGGCGTCCTGCGATTCGAATACACGCGCCGGGCCGGAGAATGTCCAGATGCTTTCGTCCACGCCCGCGGTTTTGACGATGCAGCCGTCGGCCGCCAGGTTGCCGTAGAGCACGGCCAGTCCGCCGTCCTTCGAATACGC
>CAYGMS010000038.1:10216-12512 GCA_964350905.1 uncultured Thiobacillus sp.
CCGGCGCGGTGCACGTCTTCCATGTGGTAGGTCTGGATCGACGGCGCCACCTTCGACAGGTGCGGCACGCGGCGGCTCATGCGGTCGATGTCCTTCATCGTGAAATCGACGCCGGCTTCGTGCGCAGCAGCCAGCAGGTGCAGTACGGTATTGGTCGAGCCGCCCATGGCGATGTCGAGCGCGACGGCATTTTCGAACGCATCGAAGCTGGCGATGGCGCGTGGCAACACGCTGCTGTCGTTGTGTTCGTAATAACGCCGCGCGTTCTTCACGACCAGCCGGGCGGCGGCGAGAAACAGGTTCTTGCGGTCGGCGTGGGTCGCCAGCAGCGAACCGTTGCCGGGCAGCGAAAGCCCCAGCGCTTCGGTCAGGCAGTTCATCGAGTTGGCGGTAAACATGCCCGAGCATGAACCGCAGGTCGGGCAGGCCGAGCGTTCGAGTTCATCGACCTGCTTGTCGCTGAACGCAGGATCGGCCGCCGACACCATGGCGTCGACCAGGTCGAGCTTGATGGTCTTGGATTCCCAGATCACCTTGCCTGCTTCCATCGGCCCGCCAGAGACGAACACCGTCGGGATATTCAGGCGCAATGCGGCGTTCAGCATGCCCGGGGTGATCTTGTCGCAGTTGGAAATGCACACCAGCGCGTCGGCGCAATGCGCGTTGACCATGTATTCGACCGAATCGGCAATCAGGTCGCGGCTCGGCAGCGAATACAGCATGCCGCCATGGCCCATGGCGATGCCGTCATCGACCGCAATGGTATTGAACTCCTTGGCCACGCCGCCCGCCGCCTCGATCTCGCGCGCCACCAACTGACCCATGTCCTTCAGATGCACATGGCCCGGCACAAACTGGGTGAACGAGTTGGCGATAGCGATGATCGGCTTGTTGAAGTCGCCGTCCTTCATGCCGGTGGCGCGCCACAGCGCACGGGCTCCGGCCATGTTGCGGCCACGGGTGGTTGTCCAGGAACGATAGTCAGGCATGATGGTCACTCAGGCAATTTATAATCAGCTGCTCATTTTACCCGCGCTGCCCCAACCCGGACACCTCATGCTCATCCATCCGCAATTCGATCCCGTTGCCCTGCAACTCGGCCCCGTCGCCATCCACTGGTATGGCCTGATGTACCTGGCCGCATTCGCGCAGTTCATCCTGCTCGGGCGCTGGTGTATCGCCAACCGGCCCTGGAGCGCCTGGTCGCCAAAAATGCTCGATGAAGTGCTGTTCTTCGGCGTGCTCGGCGTGGTGCTGGGCGGGCGGCTCGGCTACGTGCTGTTCTACAAGCCCATGGAATTTCTCGCCCACCCGCTCGACATCTTCAAGGTGTGGGAAGGCGGCATGAGTTTTCACGGCGGCTTTCTCGGCGTCATCATCGCCATGGCCTTCTTCGCGTACACCCGCAAACTGCGCTGGCTGGCCGTCACCGACTTCATCGCCCCACTGGTGCCGCTCGGTCTGGCTACCGGGCGGCTTGGCAACTTCATCAACGGCGAACTGTGGGGCCGTGCCACCGACCTGCCCTGGGGCATGGTGTTTCCGCAAGCGGCCGACGGCATCGCGCGCCATCCCTCTCAGCTTTACCAATTCGCCGGCGAAGGCCTGCTGCTGTTTGCCGTCCTGTGGTGGTTTGCCCGCAAGCCGCGACCGGTCGGCGCCATCTCCGGCGTGTTCCTGATCGGCTATGGCGGCTTCCGCTTCCTCGCTGAATTCGCCCGTGAGCCGGATAGTTACCTGGGCCTGCTCGGGCTCGGCCTCTCCATGGGACAGTGGCTGTCGGTGCCGATGGTCATTGCCGGCGTGCTGATGCTGCGCTGGGCACAACATCAGCCGAAACCGCAGCAGGCATGACTGAACACGTCTGGCAGCGCCTCTGGTTGCTGGGCGGATGGCTCGGTATCGCCCTCACCCTGGTGTTGTCGCTCATGCCACCCACGCTGGATGACGGCCACGCTCACGCAGACAAAATCGTTCACCTGATGGGGTATGCCATATTGATGTTCTGGTGGGCGCAACTGGTCACTCAAAACCGCTGGAAACTTGCTGTTGCCGTCGCCCTGTTCGGCATCGCCGTCGAACTGCTGCAAGGCCTCACCCCCAACCGCCAGCCCGATGTACTCGATGCCCTCGCCAACAGCTGCGGCGTTCTGCTCGGCTGGCTCGCCGCCCGGCATCTGCCCAATCTACCCAAGCATCTGGCGGCTCTACCCGCCTTCAAGCGCTAACGCTATAATCGGTCACATCCGGGGGGGTAGCTCAGCTGGGAGAGCGCCGCGTTCGCAATGCGGAGGTC
>CAYGMS010000039.1:0-2401 GCA_964350905.1 uncultured Thiobacillus sp.
TTGTGGAAGAAGCGCGCGTACAGCAGATGCAGGATCGCGTGCTCGATGCCGCCGATGTACTGGTCGACCGGCAGCCATTGATTGGCACGGGCGTCGAGCATGCCGCCGTCGAAATCGGGGCAGGCGTAGCGCGCGTAGTACCACGACGACTCGACAAAGGTGTCCATGGTGTCGGTTTCGCGCCGCGCCGGCGCACCGCAGGTCGGGCAATCGCAGTTGACGAAGTCAGCACGCTTGTTGAGCGGGTTGCCGGAACCGTCCGGCACCACGTCCTCTGGCAACACCACCGGCAGTTGATCGGCTGGCACCGGCACGTCGCCGCAGGTGTCACAGTGCACGATCGGAATCGGGCAGCCCCAGTAGCGCTGGCGCGAGATGCCCCAGTCACGCAGGCGGAACTGGGTCTTCTTTTCGCCCAGGTTCAGCGCGGCGAGGTCGGCGGCGAAGGCGTCGACCGCAGCCGTGTAGGCAAGCCCGTCGTACTTGCCGGAGTTCACGCAGTAGCCCGCCTTGCTGGCATACCACTCGTCCCAGGCGTCAGTCGAGAACCCCTTCTCCCTTCCCCCTTCCCCCTTCTCACCAATGACCTGCTTGATCGGCAAGCCATATTTTTGTGCGAAGCCAAAATCCCGCTCGTCGTGCGCCGGCACCGCCATCACTGCGCCATCGCCGTAACTCATCAGCACGTAGTTGCCGACCCAGACCGGGATCGATTCACCCGTAAGCGGGTGGGTCACTCTGAGGCCGGTGTCCATGCCCTTCTTTTCCATCGTCGCCATGTCAGCTTCGGCGACGCTGCCCTGCTTGCATTCGGCGATGAAAGTGGCGAGCGCCGGCTTGTCCTGTGCCGCACGGGTGGCGAGCGGATGCTCGGCCGCCACCGCACAGAAGGTCACGCCCATGATGGTGTCGGCGCGGGTGGTGAACACCCACAGCTGACCATTCTCAACTTCGCCTCCCTCACCCCGGCCCTTTCCCTCGAGGGGAGAGGGAGAAGGAAGTTGGTACGGGAAGGCAAAGCGCACGCCGACGCTCTTGCCGATCCAGTTGGCCTGCATGGTTTTCACCCGCTCGGGCCAACCCGGCAGGTTGTCCAACCCGCTCAGCAGTTCATCAGCGTACTGGGTGATGCGGAAGAAATACATCGGGATGTCGCGCTTTTCGACCCGCGCGCCGGAACGCCAGCCGCGCCCGTCGATGACCTGCTCGTTGGCCAGAACCGTCTGATCGACCGGATCCCAGTTGACGCTGGCCATCTTCTTGTAGATCACGCCCTTCTCGAACAGGCGGGTGAACAGCCACTGTTCCCAGCGGTAGTAGTCTGGCTTGCAGGTGGCGAGTTCGCGCGACCAGTCGATGGCAAAACCCAGCGCCTTGAGCTGGGTGCGCATGTGATCGATGTTGGCGTAAGTCCAGGCGGCGGGCGGCACGTTGTTGGCAATGGCGGCATTTTCCGCCGGCAGGCCAAACGCGTCCCAACCCATCGGCTGCATCACATTGAAGCCGCGCAGGGCATGGTAACGCGCCAGTACGTCGCCGATGGTGTAGTTGCGCACGTGGCCCATGTGCAGCTTGCCCGAGGGATAGGGAAACATCGACAGGCAATAGTATTTGGGGCGATCCGATGCCTCGGCCGCACGGTAAACCTGTTTGGCGGCCCACTGCGCCTGCGTGGCGGACTCAATTTCCGAGGGAAGGTATTTTTCTTGCATCGCAACAGCCGCATTAAATCAAGGCGGCGATTATACCCGCCTGCCCTGTCGCCACGCCCGCTCGTTGGCGGGGGGGCCTGAACAGGCACACGGCATCCGATATCATGGACACGGGCATGGCTGTTGGCACCAACCCGCGCCATCCTGTCACCCCGACGCTTTCCGCCTTAAAGGAGACCCCATGAAAACGCTGACCCCCTCTTCCCTGCTCGTCGCCTCGCTCACCGCCGTTTCCCTGAACGCCGTGGCGGCCCAGCCCGACCTCATGCCGGTCAAGCAGATCGGTCTGGAACTGGCACGCGATATCGCCATGGGCGCAGTCGAAGCCTGCCGCCAGAATGGCTACAACGTCTCGGCCGTGGTGCTCGACCGCGCCGGCAACGTGCAGGTGGCGTTACGCGACACGCTGTCTGCGCGCCACACGCTGGAAATCGCCGAACGCAAGGCCGGCATGACCGTCATGTCGGGTATCGACTCGGGTGAATTTCGCGCGGCACGTGGCGACATCCGTCCGGAACTCAATCACATGGCCGGCCTGATCGTGATGGAGGGCGCGTTGCCGATCCGCGCTGCCGGCAGCCTGGTTGGTGCGGTGGGCGTGTCGGGCGCACCGGGTGGCGAGAAAGATGCCGCATGTGCCGCCGCCGCGCTGAAAAAAGTCGAGGAACGGCTCGAGTTCGCCATGTAAG
>CAYGMS010000039.1:2501-6079 GCA_964350905.1 uncultured Thiobacillus sp.
CGGGTAAAATGCATCGGTTTCGCATTCATTTCTACTTCTCCAGGGAGTCCCAGCATGTCCAAGAAGCATCCCGTCATTGCGGTCACGGGTTCATCCGGCGCCGGCACCACCACCGTCAAGCGCGCGTTTGAACACATTTTTTTCCGCGAAAAGATCAACGCCGCAGTGATCGAAGGCGACAGCTTCCACAGCCTGTCCCGCGTCGACTTCAAGGCGGCCGTCAAAAAAGCCGAAGCCGAAGGCAACATGTCATTCAGCCACTTTGGCCCGCAGTCCAATCATTTCGACAAACTGGCCGAGCTGTTTGAAACCTACGGCAAAACCGGCGGCGGCAAAAAGCGCTACTACATCCACAGTGACGAAGAAGCCGCCGAGCACAACGAGCGCCTGAAAACCAGCCTCAACCCCGGTGAGTTCACGCCGTGGGAAGACGTGCCCGCCGGCTCCGACGTGCTGTTTTACGAAGGCCTGCATGGCCTGATCAAAACTGACAAGGTGGATGTCGCTCGGCATGTGGACCTCGGTATTGGCGTGGTGCCCATCGTCAACCTGGAATGGATCCAGAAAATTCACCGTGACAGCGCCGAGCGTGGTTACTCGGCCGACGTGATTGTCGACACCATCCTGCGCCGCATGCCGGACTACGTGAATTACGTCACGCCACAGTTTTCGCGCACCGATATCAACTTCCAGCGCGTGTCCACCGTCGACACCTCCAACCCTTTCATCTCGCGTGACATCCCCACGCCGGACGAAAGCTTTATCGTGATCCGCTTCAGCGATCCCAAGGGCGTGGATTTCCCCTATCTGCTGAACATGATTTCGGATTCGTTCATGTCGCGCCGCAACACCATCGTGGTGCCGGGTTCCAAGATGGGATTTGCCATGGAATTGATCCTGGCCCCGATCATTCAGGACATGATTGCGAAAAAGAAATAATCAGCCCATCCGGCAATAAAAAACGGAGCCCTTGAGCTCCGTTTTTTATTGCACAACAGATTCGGGCCGGCTTCGTTCAGCCCGCCACCACGCACCCAGCACACGCAGCCGCCCTCGCCCTGATAATCGACGGTCTGTGACAGCCCTTATGCGTCGGGCGTGCTCCCGCCCGCGGCAGGTGTCTGGTCCTGTTCAAGTGACCCGCCATCTGGAGACAGATCATCTGAACCATCCGCTGCCTTGTTTGCCAGCTTCTGCCGACGCTTTTCTTCCTGCTTGTTTTTCTTTGCCAGATCCCGCTGCCGCTTTTCGTATTGATAATTTGGTTTTGCCAAGAGACTTCCTTTGATCGCTGCAAGCGCTAAACATCACGCGGTGAATGTCATAAAAGCGGAAGTTTGGCCTCCGCACGGAAGAACTATACCAAGTCCCGGCCCATCAGGTGAATGGGGTGAGCCGGAAACCGTCCTGACCGGACTGGCCGTCCGCGAAATTGCATCCATGCCCGAATCGTTCCATGATTAAGCCAAGCGTCCTGGATATTGGAGTTCAATTGATAAATCCACCTGCAAATCCCCCGCCCGGCAAGCGTCTGTTTACGCGCATTCCATTCGAAACAGGCGCCGTGCTGAGCACCTTTCCTGGCAAGCATGAATGCAGGCTGGTCGATATTTCCCTCAAGGGTGCACTGGTTGAGCGCACCGCTCCATGGTCCATTCAAGCCGGCAGTCCTTGCAGCCTGCAGATCAAGCTTGCGGACGGAGCAACCACCATCCACATGGCTGGCGAAGTCGTGCACGTGGAAGCGGAGCGACTGGGCTTGCGCTGTACCGAAATCGACCTGGAAAGCATCACCAGTCTGCGACGTCTGGTCGAGCTGAACCTTGGAGACGAAGCCGCCTTGCACCGCGAAATGTCCGCGATGCTGCAGGTAGATAAATAGATCGAGCGGATGCCGTCAGGTGCCGCTTTGCGCCAGCAGCGGCGCAAATAACGCGGCAATCCCCAGAAACGAGAAAAAACCGACGACGTCGGTCACGGTGGTCAGAATGATGGACGAGGCGGTGGCCGGGTCCTGGCCAAGTCGGCGCAGCAGGATGGGCACCAGCGCCCCGGCCAGTCCGGCAACGAGCATCGAAATCACCATGGCCAGCATGATGACGCCCACCAGCGGCAGTGAACGACTCCAGACATACACCGCCAGCCCCGTGGTCGCCGCAACCGCCACGCCATTGATCAAGCCAGTGAGTGCTTCCTTGCCCACGACGGAGGGCCAGTAGCGCAGGCTGATTTCACGCAGCACCAGACCGCGCATGGTGACGGCCAGGGCTTGCGCACCGGCGTTGCCGGACTGGCCCGCCACCACGGGCAGCAGGACCGCCAACGCGGTGAATTGCGCGATGGTACTTTCAAACAGGCCCACCACAGCGGCGGCCAGAAAAGCCGTCAGCAGGTTGATCTGCAGCCAGGGCAGACGCTTGCGCACGGCAAAGATCGGGGACGACAGCGCGCGCTCGTCCGGGCTGGCGCCCACCATGGTCTGGATATCGAGACTGGTTTCCTCTTCCACCGCCGTCATCAGTTCGGCCTGACGGATCACCCCCAGAAAACGGCCACTGAGGTTGACCACCGGCAGCGTATTGATCGGCTGTGTCATCAGCATCTCGACCACCTCTTCGCGCGGGTCCAGGTCACTCACGAAGGCAACGACGTGATGCGTAATATCAGCCAGCGGCAAGTCGCGTTCAGCCAGGGCGAGGTCGTGCACTTCCACATAACCTGCAAGACGGCCTTCATCGTCGATGACAAACAGTTCGCGCAGGCCATGACGCTTGATCTGGCGCAAGCGCTCGATCGCCTCGGCCACGGTCATGCCCCGGCGCAAGGGGCTGATACGCGGATCCATCATGCGCCCGGCGCAATCATCGGGATACGCCAGCAAACCACGCAATTCCAGCGCCACCTCGGCATCCAGCCGCTTCAGCCAATCTTCCCGCTGCGCCGGGTCAAGCTGGGTCAGCACGGCCACACTGGCCTGCGGCTCAGCCTCGGCCAGCAGATGGCAGGCCTGCGACTCGGGCAAGTGCGCCAGCACGTCCAGCGCCACATCCGGCGCCAGCGATTGCCAGGCCCGCAAACTTGCATGTGATGGCTGAGTGGCGAGCAATGCGGCCGCTTCGGTGGGCGGCATGGATTCGAACAGGCGAGCCGCTTCGTGCGGATAATCCAGCAGGAAGCGGTGGGTCAGTGCCGCTTCGGCAGGGGCCAGCGGGACAAGGCTTGATTCAGCGCTCATCCGGCTTCCCTGTCAGCCCTGCCTTGTCTGCCAGCGCAGGCACCCTGGGCAACAGCGCCAGCCCGCCTTCAAGCACGCCTGACAAGACCTGCCAGTAACCGCGTGCAAACAATACCGGCAAGCTGGACTCGCCCGCCGCTGTGACAGCCGGCGGTGCGGTGCGACGAAGTGCGCGGGTCAGGGCATCGCGTGTCATCACCCCCACCAGATGCTCGCCGGGTTCAACCACCGGCAGCACCGAACTGCTCTCCCAGCCGGGGTGCGCGGGCGTGCCGGACAAGGGTGCATGCGCGGTCAACACATGAGGCGGCGTCTGCATCAGCGTGGCCAGGGTGGCGCCCGC
>CAYGMS010000039.1:6179-11685 GCA_964350905.1 uncultured Thiobacillus sp.
GCGTCGATGCACAGCGCAGCCCGATGCGGCAGCATCGCTGCCAGCACGCTTGCCCCGAGCCGGGCGGGTACCTGCTCAAACAGGGCGGCGGCCTCGACAGCCGGCAGGGATTCGAGCACCTGGGCAGCCTGCGCGGGGTGGCCACGCATAAAGGCCTGGCTGAGCGCGTGATTCCGGTCCTTGCTCATGTCTGGACGACTCAAGGGCTGTCGTGGCGCGTAATCAGCACGATCGCCTCATCATGGTAAATCCGCCCGGGCAGCATGACGCGCCCGGTATCCGTTTCCAGCACCAGTGACGTCGCGGTGACGTCGACGATGTGTCCCTCATGGCCCGCCACACGCACGCGCTGCCCCGGTTGCAGGGATTGGCGCAGGTAATGCGCGCCGATCAGGTTGGATACATAACCTCGCGCGCCCAGGCTGACCGCAACGGTCACGCCACCGATGAGCGAGGCCACCAGCACGGCTGCCAGTACCGCAATCCAGGTGACCTTGAGGCCGATCTGGTCGGCGCCCACCAGCAAGGCCATCACCAGCGTGGCGCCCTGCGCCACCCGCGCCAGCGCATCGCGCTGCGGTGCAGCCAACCCGGTTGCCGTGGCGCGCACCAGTTCGGAGACGAAACCCGACAGCACGTAACCGGCCGCCACGATCAACAAGCCGGCTGCCAGGGTAGGCAGGTAATCGAGCAGACGGCTGAGCCAGTCGGTGAACGTCTGCAGCCCCAGTGTCTGGGTCGCAGCGGTCACAAAGAACAACAACACCACCCAATACACAATCGCACCCAGCACCCCGGCTGAATGCCCGATGCGCCAATGCGCCGGGCCGATGCTGCGTGAAATCAGCGAATCGAGCAAAGCCGCGCCACGCCGGGTAAGCAGCCTCAGCAGACGGGCGAGCAACCAACCCACCAGCAGCAGTGCCAGCGCGCCAAGCAGGTTCGGCAAGTGCGTCAGCAGCAGGCCCAGCGTGGCGGTTGCAGCCTGATCCAGCGCGTCGGTGTAGTGTTCCATGGCAGTCATCTTACCCCACGCATTTGCGGGCAAGGCGCTGGGTTCGCCCATGTACGGGCGCGTTCAGCAAAGCCCGCCTCCCGGGCAACCCGGTCCAGACACCCGTTCACGCCATGGAAAATCCCACCAGCGCGATTTCGTCGCCATCCTTCACCGGCGAGGTTTTTTCCACGAACTGCTTGTTGATGGTGATGTTCAGCTTGGGATTGCCCAGCAGCATTTTTTTCCACATTTCACCGCGTTGCGACAGCATGAACAGCAGGCGCGCCACGTCGGTAATATCAGCCGGCAACTCGATTTCATCGGCGGCCATGCCAAGGGAATCGACCAGATCGCCGAAGAACAGAATTTTCACCATGGGTGAGACCTTTATAATTCACGATTGACCGCCCGATTTTACCCCCGTATGTCTGCCCATCTGCTGGAAAGCCTCAACCCCGAACAACGCGCTGCGGTGACGCTGCCGCACGAGTCTGCGCTGATTCTGGCGGGCGCCGGCTCGGGCAAGACGCGAGTGCTGACCACGCGCATGGTATGGCTGATCCAGAACAACCAGGTGTCGCCGCTGGGCATGCTGGCGGTGACCTTCACCAACAAGGCCGCCAAGGAAATGCTGACCCGCATTTCAGCGATGCTGCCGATCAACACGCGTGGCATGTGGGTCGGCACCTTTCACGGCCTGGCCAACCGGCTGTTGCGTACCCACTATCGCGAGGCCGGGCTGCCACAGTCGTTCCAGATTCTGGACAGTTCGGACCAACTGTCGGCGATCAAGCGGCTGATGAAGTCGATGAATATCGACACCGAGAAATTCGAGCCGAAGAAAGTGCAGGGGTTCATCAACGGCCACAAGGAAGCCGGCCGGCGGGCACGCGATGCCGAAGCGTTCGACGAATATTCGATGCGGATGGCCGAACTGTATGAGGCCTACGACGCGCAATGCCAGCGCGAAGGCGTGGCGGACTTTCCCGAGTTGCTGCTGCGCTCCTACGAACTGCTGGTTCGCAACGAACCGCTCAGGGAACATTACCGCGACCGCTTCAAGCACATCCTGATCGACGAGTTCCAGGACACCAACACGCTGCAATACCGCTGGCTGAAACAGTTTGCCGGCCCTCACACCGCCTTGTTTGCGGTGGGCGACGACGACCAGTCTATCTACGCCTTTCGCGGTGCCAACACCGCCAACATGGCTGAATTCGAACGCGAATTCGCACACGGCAACGTGATCAAGCTGGAGCAGAACTACCGCAGCCACGGCCACATCCTTACCGCCGCCAACACCCTGATTTCGCAGAATGCGCACCGGCTCGGCAAAAACCTGTGGACAGCCGAAGGCGAAGGCGAGCCGATCCGTGTGTTCGATGCCTACTCCGACCAGGAAGAAGCCCGCTTCGTGGTGGAGGAAGTTCGCGCGCTCAACCGCGAAGGCACCAACCTGTCCGACATGGCGCTGCTGTATCGCTCCAACGCCCAGTCACGGGTGCTGGAACACACGCTGTTCTCGGCCAACGTGCCGTATCGCGTCTACGGCGGGCTGCGCTTTTTCGAGCGCCAGGAAATCAAGCATGCCCTGGCCTACCTGCGCCTGCTGACCAACCCGGAAGACGACGGCGCCTTTTTGCGGGTGGTGAATTTTCCGACGCGCGGCATTGGTGCGCGCACGCTGGAGCAGCTGGCGGACCATGCCGCACGATCGGGGGCCAGCCTGTGGCAGGCTGCGTGCACCGGCAGCGGCAAAGTAGCCGGGTTCGCCAAGCTGGTCGAGGATATCAAACAGGCCACGCGTGACCTGCCCTTGCCCGAGGTGATCGACCATGTGATCGAAGCCAGTGGACTAGGCGATTATTACCGCGCCGACAAGGACGGCGCCGACCGTCTGGAAAACCTCAACGAACTGGTCAACGCAGCCACCCTGTTTGCTGACGAGACGGAAGCAGGCGTGCATGACCCGATAGAGGGTGAAATACCCGCCGATGAATCAGCGTCTTTCCACGCACTCAATGTCTTTCTCGCCCACGCCGCACTGGAAGCGGGTGAGCACCAGGCCATCGCCGGCCAGGATGCGTTGCAGCTGATGACCGTGCACGCCGCCAAGGGGCTGGAGTTTCACGCCGTGTTCATCACCGGGCTGGAAGAAGGCCTGTTTCCCCACGAGCAGAGTGCGAACGAGGAAAACGGGCTGGAAGAAGAACGCCGACTGATGTACGTGGCGATCACCCGCGCACGCCGACGGCTGTATCTGTCGCACACGCAATCACGCATGCTGCACGGCCAGGTCCGCTACAACATGCCGTCGCGCTTTCTGGACGAATTGCCCGAGCAGGTACTGCTCAACCTCAACCGCCGGGGCGAATCCAGCTACACGCCCAGCGCCCAGCAGAATCAGGGAAGCTACAGTACCAACACACCCCGCAACCCGCCCAATCTCGGAAACGACACCGGCTACAAAGTCGGGCAGAGCGTCGCCCATGCCAAATTCGGCACCGGCATCATCATCGACTTTGAAGGGCGCGGCAGCGATGCACGCGTGCAGGTGAAATTTCGCGAGACGGGAACGAAGTGGCTGGCGCTGGCTTACGCCAAGCTGTCAGTGGTCTGATCTGTCGGAAGGATTCAAGATCACCACGTTGTCAGCAGTTGGCGCATTGTCATCTGCCCACACCGCAAAAATCGCCTGATACGAAGCATAGAGCGAACCAAACAACACCGGCATCGCGATCAACAGTCCAAGCAGCATCGGCACCAACGCAGCGAAAAACAACAGCAGGCCCAGCGTCAGGCCATTCACCATCATCGCCGGCCAGTTCCTGGCGACTGCCCGCAAGCTCACACCCAACGCGGTTGTCGGGCGTGCCCCCCCAAACAGAATCAGCGCAGGGGCAAACCAGGTGGCCATGATCAGCGGCGTAAACAATGCCAGGCCGGTGAGCACCGCTGGCATGGCCTGATTGAGAACCGCCTGCATTTCAGCAGGCGAGGCTTTGGGGTTCTTGGCGATGTCCATCACGGCTTCTGGATTAAAGCCCATGCTGACCATGGTTTGTCCGATGAGCAGGGTGCCAAGCAATTGCACCGCCCCGACTGCCATCAACGGAATCGCCGGCCCCTGCAGGCCGGACATGAACTGCGGCAACTCAAGTTCGTCGCCGTTATCCAGCGCACGATAGGCGGCCATGAATCCGGCAACCATCAGCGGCGAAGCCAGCTCCGACAAGGAGCCGCCCACCACGGGAATCAGGCCGAGCGCCATCACCACGCCGAACAGCACGCCGAACGCGGCAGAAAGCAACAAAGGATTTTTGCGATACAGGCGAAAGCCAGCGACCACCCACTGAAAGCCCTGGTTGGCCGCGACCTTGCGCGGAATATCTTGGTTGAATGCGGTATTCATGCGCCGGATTTTAACCGACACCGCGTGATATTCCGGCGCGTATTTGAAGCTGGGTGCGAAGACAAACCGAAGCCGGCAATTCAAATACGAACCGGAATCAGAACTCCTTCACCACCCACATCGGAGGCCGCATCCCGGAATCGAGGCTGTCCTGCCGCGCAAACTGGCCATCGCCTTTCTGGTCGATCAGGTAATACGGCTTGCCCACCCTGGGGATGACTTTCAACATGTAGAGTTTGCCGCGCGACCGGTATTCGACCACCCGTCCCTGATCGCTCGGCGTGATCGTCACCGGTGGCGCGTCACTGGCACTCGGCGCGCCATCGGGAACAGGCTTGAGTCCGGGCGGACGATCGGTCGGCGCGGCCGCAATCACCACGCCGCTCAGCATCAGGCTCGACAACAAAATCAGATAACGCATCACAAATTCCTCAAGACAGGGATTACAGGTTGAGCTGGATTTCGCGTTCGGCGATGGAAGGCGTGAACCCGCGTTTTTCATAATGGCTGAAGATCGCATCGACCACTTCCTGGGGCGTATCGATGATCTGCATCAGGTTGATATCCTCGGGCGAGATCATGCCTTCGCCAATCAGCGACGTTTTCACCCAGTCTGACAACCCTGCCCAGAATTTGGAACCGACCAGGATGATCGGGATAGGTGCAATTTTCCCGGTCTGCACCAGGGTCAGCGCCTCGAACAATTCATCCAGCGTGCCAAAGCCACCGGGCATGACTACATAAGCCGCCGCAAATTTGACGAACATGACCTTGCGCGCAAAGAAATGCTTGAAGGTCTGGCTGATGTCCTGATAGGCATTGCCGCTTTGTTCGTGCGGTAGCTGGATGTTCAGGCCAATGCTCGGCGACTTGCCAAAATAGGCGCCCTTGTTGGCGGCTTCCATGATGCCGGGGCCGCCACCGGAAATCACCGAAAACCCGGAATCGGACAGCTTGCGGGCGATTTCTTCGGTCAACATGTAATAGGCATGATCGGCGGGCGTCCGCGCGCTGCCGAAAATCGAAACAGCCGGGCGGATGGACGCCAGCCGCTCGGTCGCCTCGACGAACTCTGCCATAATCCCCAGCATCCGCCA
>CAYGMS010000040.1:0-3010 GCA_964350905.1 uncultured Thiobacillus sp.
CTGCCCCTCGTATTCAATGGACGAAACGTCCGCTTCGCAAAGAACAGGCTTTCCCGTCCGCCCCTTGCCTGCACTACCTCGGCAGCCGGCGACGTCGGCATGATGGGGATATTTTTTCCCGGTCACGAAGGGTCCGCAGATCGATCCGGCAATCAGGAACTGCTGTGGTCGGGGTGGCGGCGGCGCTCATCGTCTTACCCGGATTGCTGACGGTTGCCGTGCCCGCCGGGCGGCTGATGGAAACCGTTCACCCCATCGCCGTGCGTTTGATCGTACTGGTACCCGAGGCACCCACGCCCGCCCCGGCCGGTACCGCTGCCGCCCGCAACCCGAAATATTGACCGTACACCCCTTGATGCGCCTTAATAGCCTGCTTCCCTGTTAGTCAGATAGCCTTGTCCGAATTTAATTCTTGACTGTCTATTGAGAATCGTTATCATTCACTCACCCCTATGTGAGTGCCTGTTTCGCAGCTCAAAAAACCCGATTCCACCTACACTGCCATGCCTACCCCCTCTTTCCCCCTCTCCCGGCTACCGGGCAAAATCGAAAATCGTTCATGCCCAGACAACATCGTGCAGGCGAACCAGTTATTTCAGGAAAGCCAGGAAGTTCTGATAGATCACAACGGTGAAACCTACCGGCTTCGCATCACCAAAAACGGCAAGCTGATTCTGACCAAATAAGTCTTTGAACAGTCTCGCGCACATGCTTCCTTATTCCACCCGCCGCAGCCAGTAGACCCATGACTTCCTCTGCCATCGCCCTCGTCGGCAATCCCAATGTCGGAAAATCCGTACTGTTCCATCGACTGACCGGGGCATACGTCAACGTCTCCAACTACCCCGGCACCACGGTCGAGATCACGCGCGCATCTGCGCGTTTCGATGCCACAGTCGAGCTGATTGACACCCCCGGTGTGCTGACCCTGCCGGCACGCAGCGACGACGAACGCGCCACCATGTGCGCCCTGCTGCACGAACCGCTGCGTACCCTGATTCAGGTGGGCGACGCCAAGAACCTGCGTCGCACCCTGACCCTCTCCGCGCTGCTGGCCGAACTTGGTGTGCCCACGGTGCTGGCGCTCAACATGCACGACGAAGCCGCCGCACGCGGGGTGACGGTGGATGCCCAGGCGCTGTCCGACGCGCTCGGCATCCCCGTCATTCCCACGGTGGCCACCGGCGGCGAAGGCGTTACCCAACTCACACGAAGCGTGGCCGATGCGCGCACCCCGCAACCGCTGCTGCACTACGACGCTTCAGCCGAAGCAGCGATCAGCGACCTGACCACGCGCATTACTGCCTGCGCACCGCACCCGCGACTGAAGGCACGCGGGCTGGCCATTCTGTATCTGGGACAGGACAGCGAAGTCGAAGCCTGGCTGCAGTCCGCTGCGGGAGATGCCTACGCCGAACTCGAGTCGGCCCGGCGTGCCGCCCGCGCCCAGGACGTCACGCCCGCCGCACTGGCACACGAACGCGGTGAAGCCGCCGGTACCCTGGCCACCCGCGTCACCAAACGTACCGCGCAGACCAGCCCGCTCCTGGCGCATCGGGTCGGCCAGTTGATCATTCACCGCGTATGGGCCTGGCCGATCCTGCTCGGCGTGCTGTTTGCCGTGTACGAGTTTGTCGGCGTGTTTGGTGCGGGCACCCTGGTCGGGCTGATGGAGGAAAACCTCTTCGGCCAATATCTCAATCCCGCCATCAGCGGCTTCGTGAAAAGCACGATCAGCGTGCCCTGGATGGCTGATCTGCTGGTTGGGCAATACGGCCTGTGGACCATGGGCATGACCTATGCGCTGGCGCTGATCCTGCCTATCGTCACCACCTTCTTCATCGCCTTTGGCCTGCTCGAGGACTCCGGCTATTTTGCACGGCTGTCGGTACTGGCCAATCGCCTGTTCAAGCTGATCGGACTGAACGGCCGCGCTGTGCTGCCGATGGTGCTGGGACTCGGCTGCGTCACCATGGCCACGGTCACCACGCGCATCCTCCACAGCCCGCGCGAGCGCCTCATCACCATCTTCCTGATGGCACTGGCAATTCCCTGTTCGGCGCAGTTGGGCGTGGTGCTGGGCCTGCTGGGCGGCATTTCGTTCTCGGCCACGCTGATCTGGGTGATTTCGATGGTTGCCGTGCTGATGCTGGCGGGCTTTCTCGCCGCCAAACTCATCCCCGGCCGACGCATTCCGCTGGTCACCGAAATGCCACCGATCCGGCTGCCGCTCATGGGCAACGTCGCCAAGAAGACCGTTGGGCGGCTGAAGTGGTATCTGATCGAAGTGATTCCGCTGTTTCTGCTGGGCACCCTGATCATGTTCCTGCTGAACCAGTTTGGAGCGCTAGCCGTCATCATCCGCGCCGGCGAGCCACTGGTATCGGGCTGGCTGGGCCTGCCCAAGGAAGCCAGTGCTGCATTCGTGATGGGATTCCTGCGACGCGATTTTGGTGCCACCGGACTGTTCGCTCTGAGCCATGAGTTGTCGCCCATTCAGGCGGTGGTCGGTATGGTGACGCTCACCCTGTTCGTGCCGTGTATCGCCAGCGTGATGATGATCATCAAGGAGCAGGGAATGAAAATCGCCATGGCCATGCTGGCACTCATCATTCCATTTGCATTCTTTTTTGGCGGGGTACTCAATCACTTGCTGCGCGCAGTATGGGGGGCGGGAGCATGAACCACCCGGCGAGGGCCCCGCAAAGCGGGATCGACGGCCAGGCGAATACGCCCAGCCACCGATGCAAGAACATCCTGTACCCGAATAATGTTTGCGAGGTGGCAGCATGAGTCCGGCTGATCATATCGCCCGCGTCCCGCTCAGTTTTCTGCTGCCCGGTGCCCATGCCCATGTCGACGACCTCGACGAGGCCATCGAGTCCACCCAGCGCGAACAATTGATGGCGTATGGTCTCGCACCTAACCGGCCACTGATCGTGCTGCAGCAGCGCCCCATGACCATCGTGATGGTCGACGAGGTCGAACTCGCACTGGAAGCCAGTGTCGC
>CAYGMS010000040.1:3110-8163 GCA_964350905.1 uncultured Thiobacillus sp.
CCAAACGCTCACGCGCACGGATAGCCACAAGCCACCCGTGCGCGTGAGCGCCAAGCACTGCACACTTCCATTGATTAAAAAACCGCCTTGGCACGCAGGCCCAGAATCGTGATGTCATCAACCGAATCATCACCAGCCGGCCGGCTGATCCATTGCAGGCTGGGTGAAAGCCGGAAGTTGTCATTGATCTGCCAGGAATAGAACAACTCGACCTGCTTCTCCGCGCCGCTGGGCGTGAACCCAAAATCGGGAGAGGCGTCGGCATCGGCATCCAGAACGGGCGCACCGGTCTTGAATTCACTGCTGGGACTCAGCCAACCCAAGGCCAGACCCACGCGATCATTGGCACGCCCCCAAGCTGTCCCCTCAAGTTGTCCACCCAGGGTGAATGCCCTGTCGAATTTGACCAGGCCGCGTGTTGAGTGCCCATAGCGGGCAAACAGGGTGAGATGTTGCGCCACCTGCTGGTCAACGGAAAACCCAACCCCCCCATGGCGCTCGGTACGGGTATCAAACGCATTGGCATAGGGCGTCGCCCGACCATTGCTCCAGGCATACAGGCGATACGTCCCGGCCAACCCGCGTAACGCTTTTCCCGCGTATTGAGCCTGTCCAATAACGAGTGGTTTGGTGAAGCTGTCATTAAACAAGGCACCCTGGCCCGAGCCAAACAGACCCAGCGCAAACGCCCAGTGCTCGCTGTTGTTCGTATCGTTGAGGTAAGACAAGATCGCGCCTGGCGCAAAACCGTAGCCATCCGCACTGATATCACCACCCGAATCCAGAATGGGATTATGTACAAAGACGTGGTTCAAAAAACCTTCGGATTCATCATCGGCAATTTCATTGCCATCGAAAAATCCAAACAGGTCGATCTTGCCGATCGTCGCCTCGACCCGGCCGATACGGCCAGAGCGATCTGTACTGAGTGGCATGCCCAGTTGATACCAGGCTTGCGCCAGGATAACCGCCGTCTCATCCCCATGGGAGAGCTGAAAAGTAGACGCATTGCCTGTTCCGGACAGTGTGGGGTTCAGGGTGGAAAACCCATTTCCCTGACCCGCCCGGAAGTGGGCGTAAAACGTGCTATCCCCATAACCAGGCAATTCCCCCAGAGCCTCCCCCGGCATCTCGATTTCGACATCGGCACGGTAATTCAACTGGCTTTCAGCCTTGCCCGTAGTGGTACCTGTCAATGCGCGCTTCGCCACCATGGTCAGCGAGGCGCCGGCTGAAATGTGCCTGTGTGCCTCTTCCACTTTGTCGGATTTTTTCAAGTCCGACATCTGGTTTTCAATCTCGTCAACGCTGCCGGCAACTTCGTCAGCTCCACGATAGAGTGTCTGGCCGAGTGCGGATTCAAGTTTTTTGTTGGCCAGTTCAAGCTGCTCCACGCGTTGCAGGAGTTTCTCGTAGGACCGCATGAGCATGTCCGGGTCAACAGTGGCTTGCACCGGCGCAGCGGTAAAGCCCGCCAGCACCAGTGCGGCGCCCAGGATTCGGTTGGATTGCATGATTTTCCCCGTTTGATAGGTAGACAGTTGTTTGGCTGGCTACTGGAGAAACATGTCTCGTTAGCTTGCTGATTGATCTATGACTGAGTCAGGGCTGGCTGCCCCAGGCGGACTGCTCGGTCAGCCCTTCCAGGCACTTGCCCAGGCCTTCGCATTCTTCGCACAAAGCCGTTCCAAGCGATTCATCCTTCGCAAGACAGGTAAACAACAGGCACGCGATTGCGCATGAGCGGCGTGAACCCGACTCCATGGCGTTGCGAAGGTGATGGATGGCGCCAGCCATCAATTCGGTGGGGTTTCCGGCGTGTGTTGAAACGTATGGTGTTGGGTCCATGACAACCTCCTTCAAGTCAGTAAAGTTCGGCTGGCTTGCCCAAGATCGAGGCTGGCTGGCTGTATGCGCCCGTTTCAGGCGCCAGGCAAGACGTTAAAACACGCTGTAAATTTGAAGCATGCCTTACCGACAGCCCTCATGCCGTCTGAGGACATGAGGGCTGCCTACACTGTTTCCGGGCTTCGTTCAGCACGTCGCGCGCGCAGCCTGCGCACTTTCCACACTGCGCACTGACACCGAGCTGCTCACGCAAATCGCGCATGTGGCATGCGCCTTGCGCAACGGCCTGATGAATATCCCGATCAGTTACTTGTCGACATATGCACACATACATTCCGGACACCTCAATTGGTTAATCAAGCGTTGCTCATTTCGGTTATTTGTACGATGCCTATTCGAGGAAGCGGTGAAACTCGCTCCCCCTCATCTGGTGCGCCAGGGAAGCGCTGAACAAGTTGGTTTGCTGTGTGGTTCGACAAGCTCACCACGAACGAAATCAACTACTTGCCGTTCGTCCTGAGCCTGTCGAAGGGAGCTTGTCGAAGGACTTGTTCAGCGCTTCCCTGGCCTTGTACAAAAACCTATATCTTTAATGAGAATGATTCTTATTATAATATCCGAGCCTATCATGTCAAGCATGCTTTTAGACTACGGCTGCCAGCAGCCGTACATCGATTACATTCGGCCACAACCCACGCCTGAGCTTGTTTTGAGCAGAGATTCCCTTAAAATGGCAAGCAGCCCGTCCGCCCAATAGCCAACCTTACGCCCAGCCAAAGGCTTCTCACGGATCTTCCAAAAACCACAGGAGAACGTCATGAAAGGCGACAAAAAAGTCATCCAGTATCTGAACAAGGCCCTGACAGTAGAACTCACTGCCATCAACCAGTATTTCCTGCATGCGCGCATGTACAAAAACTGGGGCCTCACCGCGCTCGGCAAGCATGAATACGACGAATCCATCGAAGAAATGCACCATGCCGACAAATTGATCGAACGCATTCTGTTCCTGGAAGGGCTGCCCAACCTGCAGGATCTGGGCAAGTTGCTGATCGGCGAGAATGTGGCCGAATGCCTGGCTTGCGATCTCAAACTGGAGCACTCTGGCCGCGCGCTGTATGTCGAAGCCATCACCCATTGCGAGTCGGTCAAGGATTATGTCTCGCGTGACATGCTGGTTGGTATCCAGTCCGACACCGAAGAACATATCGACTACCTTGAAACCCAGATCGATCTGCTGAAACGCATGGGTGAACAAAACTACATGCAAACTGCCGCAGGTCCGATCGAAAACTGAACGGATTGATTGAGCGGCGGCACGCCAACTCGAACCCAAGCGCACCACTCAAGTGACCGGGAGAGGGGTTACCATCCTCCCGGTCACACCGTTTAACAAACATGATGTCAATGCCACGCCTGAAGCACCAACCAGTCGAGTGTACGATTCGCCAAATCATGGCTCATACCGACTGATGCAATGAATCCCGCTCTGCCGTCATTGGAACGCACGCTGTTGCCCAATTTGAATCGACTCTCGCCGGCTGTGCTGGCGAGCGTGATGCTGGCCCATGCGCTGGCGCTGGCGCTGATTCTGAATATTCCCAGGGAAACCCCGCCGATTATTCCGGCCGCGCCGCTATACGTTCGCCTGATTGAGCCCACCGTGGCGCAACCCGAACCCACGCCGGTTCAACCCAGGCCCGTTGCACCGCAACCACCGAAGATCAAACCTGCTCCAGCGCCCCGGATCCAGACGCCTACACCGCGACCTGAACCGATCGCGGAAACCCGCCGCCCGGAGCCGATTGAGCCCCCCGGGGCCGAACCCGTTCGGGCCGAGCCCACTCCCCAGCCAGTGCCAACACCGGCCCCGGTCGAAGCGCCCAGGCCTGCGCCGCCTTTGCCGGTGATCCAGCCACGCTTCAATGCCGATTATCTGGACAACCCCAAACCGCCCTATCCCAGCATTTCACGACGCGTGGGCGAGGAAGGTGTGGTCCAGCTCCGGGTATCGGTCGATGCCAGCGGTAACGTTCAGCAAATCGAAATCCACCGCGGCAGCGGCTATCCACGCCTCGACCAATCGGCACTGCAAACCGTCAGGCGCTGGCGATTCGTGCCGGCCCGCCAGGGCAATCAACCGGTCTCAAGCTGGGTGATCGTACCGATACAGTTCAATTTAAGGAGTTAAGCATGGACACCCCCAACGCGCCCGTTCAACTGGGCCTGAGCCATTTTCTGGCGCAGGCCGATGCGCTGGCGCTTTTTCTGCTCGCCGTGATGTTGACGATGTCGGTCATCACCTGGTATCTGATTGCCAGCAAGTCCATTGCCAACCGGCGCATGCGCCGGAGTGCACGGGTATTTCTGGAAAATTTCTGGAATGCGCCCGGTCTTGAATCGGTGGCTGACCACATCAGGAATGCGGGCGTGCACGATCCGTTTTCGCATCTCACGCAAATTGGTCTCAACGCTGCCGAGCAATACCGCAACAAAACCGGCCAGCGCCTGATCGAATCCGGCTCGGCGGACGAATTTCTCACCCGCGCCATACGCCGCGCCATCGACCAGGACACCGCCCGGCTGGAGCATGGTCACACCATGCTCGCCTCAATCGCATCCAGCGCGCCCTTCATTGGCTTGTTCGGCACGGTCTGGGGCATTTACCACGCGCTGGTCAACATCGGCATGAGCGGCTCAGGCAGCCTCGACCAGGTGGCGGGGCCAGTAGGCGAGGCGCTCATCATGACGGCGCTGGGTCTGGCGGTCGCGATTCCGGCCGTACTCGCGTACAACTTCTTCAACCGTTCCAACCGGCTGGTGCTGAATGAACTCGACGGCTTTGCGCACGACCTGTTTGCCTTCATGTCGACGGGCGTGCGAACCCAGGAAACAGGTGCCAAACCGGCTGCTTCCATCCAGTCGGTCAGGAGCGCCTGATGGCCTTTGGCGGACTCAACTCAAGCACGCGCCCGCAGGACATGGCGGAAATCAACATGATTCCGCTGATCGATGTGATGCTGGTGCTGCTGGTGATATTCATCATCACCGCGCCCCTGCTGACCCATGCGATCAAGGTTGACCTGCCGCAGGCGTCAAGCACTCCCAACCCGCCCAAGCCGGAAACGATCAATCTCTCGATCCAGGCCGATGGCGCGGTCTTCTGGAATGCCGACCCGGTGGAGGCTGCCGCCTGGAATGCGCG
>CAYGMS010000040.1:8263-11510 GCA_964350905.1 uncultured Thiobacillus sp.
GACGTCCACACCCGCTACCCCACCTACCATGCCCGGCCGGTGCCCGCGTTTGGCGACCCGCACCCCAGTCTTCTGATTGTCGGCCTCGCACCCGGCATGCACGGCGCCAATCGCAGCGGTCGCCCCTTCACCGGCGATACGGCCGGCATCCTGCTGTATCAAACCCTGCATCAATTCGGCTACGCCAGCGCAGCGGAATCGGTGTCGATCGACGACGGTCTGCAACTCATCGATTGCCGCATCACCAATGCCGTGAAATGCCTGCCGCCCGCCAACAAACCCGAGCCGGGCGAAATCCGCGAGTGCAATCACTTTCTCGCCGCCGAACTGGCCGGGCTGCCTGCAAACGCCAGCATCCTGGCGCTGGGCCAGATTGCGCATCAGGCGGTGCTGCGCGCGTATGACCTGAAACTCAAGAATTACCCCTTTGCCCATGCCAGCGACTATCGCCTGCCTGATGGCCGCCGTCTGGTCAGCAGCTACCACTGCTCCCGCTACAATACCCAGACGCGCCGCCTGACGCCCGAGATGTTTGCGGCGGTATTTGCGCTGATTCAAGCTGACCCAAAGGACTGATCATGCCCGTCGTCACCATCAAGCTCGCCGGCAGCCTCACCCGCGAGCAGAAGCAGAAAGTCGCCGAGGAAATCACCGCCACGCTGGAACGACATGCAGGCAAGCCGGCGTCATATACCTATATTGCGTTCGAGGAGCTGCCGCATGAGAACTGGGCGATCGCCGGCAAGCTGCTGGATGCGGAATAATTTTTTTATCCGCGAAGGACACGAAGGGACGCGAAGAAAATCTTTAAAGTCTTACTTCGCGCGTCTTCGCGTCCTTCGCGGATAACCGGTTTTTGCGTGTGAGCGTCGACAAGGAATTCCTCGCCTCGCTGCCCACTCTGCCCGGCGTCTATCGCATGATCGACGCGGCCGGCGCGGTGCTCTACGTCGGCAAGGCGAAACACCTCAGGAAGCGCGTCACCAGCTATTTCCAGAAAACCGACCAGAGCCCGCGCATCCGCCTGATGCTGAAAAGTGTCGATCACATCGACACCACCGTGACGCGCACCGAAGCCGAAGCGCTGCTGCTGGAAAACAACCTGATCAAGGGTTTGAAGCCGCGCTTCAACATCCTGTTTCGCGACGACAAGTCCTATCCTTATCTGCTGCTGACCGGACACCGCTTCCCGCGCCTGGCCTATTTTCGCGGCACCCCCAAAAAGAAGGATCAGGCGTTCGGCCCCTATCCGAACGCGTACGCGGTGCGCGAAAGCATCCAGCTGCTGCAGAAGGTTTTCCAGCTGCGTACCTGCGAAGA
Source organism: uncultured Thiobacillus sp. (assembly GCA_964350905.1). Classification (GTDB taxonomy): domain Bacteria; phylum Pseudomonadota; class Gammaproteobacteria; order Burkholderiales; family Thiobacillaceae; genus Thiobacillus. The sequence goes on from CAYGMS010000040.1 coordinate 9,584, forward strand.
CTCGGTCTATGCCAACCGTTCGCGGCCCTGCCTGTTGCACCAGATCAAGCGCTGCACGGCGCCCTGCGTTCAACGCATCACGCCGGAAGCCTATGCGCGTGATGTCAGTAAATCGGCGCAACTGCTCCGCGGCGAAGCCACCGAGCTGATCGACCACATCACCGAGCAGATGAATGCCGCCGCCGCCGCGCTCGACTTTGAGACTGCGGCCCTGCTGCGCGATCGTCTGCGCATGCTGGCCACGTTGCGCGAGAAACAGTTTGTCGACACCACCGGCAGTGAAGCCGATGCTGACGTGGTGGCTGTAGCCGAAGTCGCGGGCGTCATCGCAGTCAACCTCACCATGATTCGCGGCGGACGGCACTTGGGAGATCGCAGCTTTTTCCCGCAACACAGCGAAGGCGCCACCCTGGCCGAAGCGCTGGAAGCCTTTATTGCCCAGCACTACCTGGACCACCCCACGCCCGCACGCATCCTGATCAGTGAAGCCATCGAAACCGACACGCTGGAAGCACTGCTCTCCGAACATGCGCAGAAGAAAGTCAGCCTCCTGCACCGCGTCACCGGCGAACGCAAGATCTGGATCAGCATGGCGCAGGCCAATGCGCGCCTGTCTGCCGAACGCCGCAGCGCCGATCGCGCCAACCAGTCGCAACGGCTGGCCGCGCTGCGCGACACGCTCGACCTGCCGCAACTCAACCGCATCGAGTGCTTCGATATTTCACACACCATGGGTGAAGCCACGGTCGCTTCGTGCGTGGTGTACGAAGGCGACGACCTGAAAAAATCCGACTACCGCCGCTACAACATCAGTGGTATCACCCCCGGCGACGACTACGCCGCCATGCACGCCGCACTGATCAAGCGCTTTCACAACAGCGTGGAAGAAAACGGCGTGCTGCCCGACCTGCTGCTGATCGACGGTGGCAAAGGGCAAATCTCGATGGCGGTCGATGCGATGACCGAACTCGGATTGGGCGAAGTGCTGCTGCTCGGCGTGGCCAAGGGCGAGGCGCGCAAGCCCGGTCTGGAAACACTGATCTTTGCCGACGGCCGCGAGCTGAAACTGGCCAAGGATCATCCCGGCTTCCACCTGATCCAGCAGGTACGCGACGAAGCCCACCGCTTCGCCATCACCGGCCACCGCGCCAAACGTGGCAAGGCGCGTGTGCAATCGACCCTGGAAAACATCCCCGGAATCGGCCCCAAACGCCGCAAACAGCTGCTCGAACACTTCGGCGGCCTGCAAGGTGTACGCGATGCCGGCATCGATGCGCTTGCCACAGTCAACGGTATCAGCCGAGAATTGGCGGAAACCCTTTATTACGCTTTGCACTGATGCCCCTCAATCTCCCCAACCTGCTCACCTGGCTGCGCATCCTCTTCATCCCGCTGATGGCGGGGGTGTTCTACCTGCCCGATGGCTGGATCACACCGGTTGAGGCCAATCTGCTGGCTGCGGCATTCTTTGGCGTGGCGGCCATCACCGACTGGCTCGACGGCTGGCTGGCGCGCAAACTGGGGCAAACCTCGGCTTTTGGCGCCTTCCTCGACCCGGTGGCTGACAAGCTGATGGTCGCAGCCGCCTTGATCGTGCTGATTGACCTGGACCGCGTCGCGCCATTGATCGGACTCATCATCATCGGCCGTGAAATCACCATTTCCGCTCTGCGCGAATGGATGGCCAAGGCAGGCAAATCGGCCAGTGTGGCGGTATCCTTCGTCGGCAAGCTCAAAACCACGGCCCAGATGGTATCCATCATCCTCCTGTTGTATTTCAACCCGGTTGCCAACCTGCCCATTGCGGCCATCGGCACCTGGCTGATCTGGATTGCCGCGTTGCTGACCCTGGTATCCATGGCGTATTACCTCATGATGGCCTCACGCGCATTGCAAAAATCTTCTTGAAACTGTTGACATAAAAAAG
>CAYGMS010000041.1:0-11491 GCA_964350905.1 uncultured Thiobacillus sp.
GTTTCATATCCCCGAATTGCCAATGGTGTGCACGCGACCCATTTTTCACCGCCAGCTGGAACGCCAGATCCGAATGATGAGAAGACTCATATATCCGGTTCAGGAATGGCGGGCCCTTGTCACTGCCTTTCAGGTCGGCGCCATGACACGATGCACAGTTCTGGTTATAAAGTACCTTTCCTTTCGACGGTTTCGGCATCAAACCAGAACTCGGCTGGGGAAAACCTGCCGCGTGAACCGTCAGGCTGGCCGCGATGAGCAACGGAACCAGCAGCCAATACCGGTGTGAACAATTGCTCTGAACAAACACCTTGGCGCGATGCATTTGTTTTCTCTCCTTCTGTGAATGCCTGGCTTTATGGCGCAATCTTGAATTCCTTGCGCATGTAATTCAGAACGGCTTTCAAATCGTCGTCTGTCAGTGCGGGATCGCCACCCCGTGGCGGCATAGCCATCGGAGAGCCGGGCGACTGAAAACCTTCTGCCATCCGCTTGAGCAAGACTGCATCGTCTTGCGACAGCAATCCCGTTCGCCCGGTCAGATCCGGAACGCCGGGGAGACTGCCGAAGCCATCGCTGCCGTGGCAGGCAATGCACGTTCCATTAAAGACCACTGCGCCGCGGCCGGGGTCGCCCGCCGCAATCGAAAGGCTGGCATACGCCAGACCCATCGCAAACAGCATGACCAAACGTGCACCGGGCATCAGTTGCTCTCCTGCAGGAACTTGAGCACGTCGCGCGCTTCCTGGCCGGTCAGGTCAGCCCGTACCCGCATGTGGGCCACCACAACACGCCATTGGTCATCGCGGAGATCGCTTGCGGGCCTCAGGTTGTGGCAGCTTGCGCAGTTGTTTGCCCACGCCCTTGCACCGCGAGCAAATCGACCCGGATCATCCTGAGTCGTGACTGAGGTTTCGGCATGGGCAACGCCCGCAATTGGGATGGCTAGAAGTAAAGCCGGAGCGAACAAACTTGCCTTCAAGAAAGTGCTTTTCAACATCTCTATCCCTCCTCAAAAGCCGTAAGCGAGCTGTAACAACCAACGATTAGCATCAGTGTTCTCACCCGCAAGGCCCTGGTTGAACTCATAACCAAGCTTCGCCATCACGTTGGGGCCCCACAGGTAGTTCACACCCATGGCCCATTGCTCCTGCCGCTGGTCGGCGTGCGGGGAGATAAACTTGCCGTAGCGCAACACGCCCTCCCATTTCGTCGGCAGCAATTTGTAGGACGCCTGGCCGTACCAGGCCTTCCACGTACCACCATCCGGCGCCATGCTCGTTGCCAGATCACCGACCCGCTGGCTGATATATTCCGCGCGCAGGTCGAGTTGCTTCCACTGGTAGCCGACATCGGTACCCAAAACGCGATAACTGCGATCCGGCTCTCCTGAGAGACCCACGCCCCCGCCTGCGGCTGAAACCCCAAGTTCAAGCCTGGGCATCGGTATAAACCCTATGCGGCCGCCCACCACCTTGCGGCGATCAACGTCACGCGTATAGCCATCGCTTTCGACGCCATGAATTTCACCCCCCTCCACTTCCAGTTCGGGGCCGTTACCCACGTAAAGCGCGTACTTCAGTTTTTTGCCTTCGTCGAACGGATATCCACCCCGCACGCCAAGCCCCACCTCGCTTGCGGGCGCAGCCTGGCCCTCGCCAAAGCCGGGGGCGATGGAAGGGAATTTATTGATCCAGGCCGGGTGCAGGTTTTGCCGGAAGTAGCCGAGCGGGCTTAAAAACTTGCCCGCTACAAGCGTGGTGTTGTCATTGAGAAAGAGGTCGATGGATGCGTATTCGAGCTTGGTTTCGGTTGTCCCGTCCGGCGCAGCCGAAATTTCAAGCTCTGCCTCTGCCAGTGCGATGTCCTTATAGAGAACGTGAAAAATCGGGTTGAAGCTTGCAGCGTTAAAGGCACTGCTGCCGTTCTGGCTGCGGTCGGTTAAACCGACAGCCGCATAACCGGCAATGTGCGCCACCGTATCGGCATTGGCCGCCTCGGACTGCGCGCGAGCCGTTGCCTTCACTTCCTGCCGCAAGCTGTTGACCTCTTCCTGTGCTGCGCTTTGCTGCTTCACGAGGGCGCGCAATTCGGCCAACTCCTGCCTGAGCGTCTGCACCTCGTTTTGCAAAGCTTGATAGTCGCCCTCCGCGAATGCATTGCTGCTGACTGCTGCCACTCCAAGCATGGCTACAGCAAGATGGCGAGCCCTATTCGTCCCGTATCGCATTGCACAACCTCCTTTTTCAGATGAGGGTCAGGCCTTGCCGAAAAACTGCCGCAGCTCATGCGGACTGGGCTGCCCACGGAAAACGACTTCGTCGTTCACCAGGATATTCGGGGAGTGCCGGATGCCATGTGTCGCAACCACGTCCGGGTGATCCTCAACAAACAACACCTCGCACACAACACCCATATCCATGAGTTCGTGCTGCAAACTCAGGCAATGACTGCAACCCTTGGTTGCAACGATCTTGACGTTCATAAAACCACCTCTTTTGTGCACAACTGGATTCAACCTGCCACGATGGCTTATCCCGCAGGTGAGACTGTCAATGTTTACCCACGCCCTCGCCACGAACCTTGCGCTGCTCTTGCAAGGCTGTGAGGCCGTCGTGTCGTCCTTGCTCGTTGTAAAGCACATCGATGACTACACCTTTGTCGTCGAACTCCAGGGTGAAGGTGCGCACCCCATTTCCCGGCCCCGTTTCGTATACCGTCTGTTTTTCCTTTGTGGGATGCTGATAGGTGCGGGCTTGCTTGCCCCCCACTTCGTACACCCAGCCTTCCTTGCCGTTGGGCAGGCTCAAGGTGCGAATCGCTTTACCATGGTGGCTGAAGGCGGCCTGTTTGGTGATGTTGCCAAGAGGGTAGGCACGCAATACTGTATCTGGCGCCACCGCATCAGTGAAGCTCGGGGGCATGGGCAACGGGCCCGCATACCCAGCAATTGTGGTGGTCGCTGCAGCAAAGGCAATAGTCAACGCCCACAGCACGTTCGAAATAGACTTCATGGTCTTCCTCCTTTGTTTGGCCAGGCAGTGATCGCAACGATCATTTGATCGCCGAATAGTCACGGCTTTACTCTGTCAGATCTGCTCGCCGTTTCAGAAACTCGTCCCGGTCGATCTCGCTACGGGCATAGCGCGCTTCCAGGATGTCAAGCGCCGTGCGCTTGGGTTTTCCATTCCGGTCGCGGATGCCGTAGCGCATGACAAGTGCGACCAGCAGGATCGGAACCAACCAGACCAAAATCATTACTCCACCCCATGCCGTAGAGTCCAAAGCCCCACATTTCCGTTCCCCTATTTGGGTTGGCGCATGGCAACGCAACACACGCTCAAGCCCCAACGGGTTGCCCCGCCGGGGCTTTCTATTGCCTGTTCATAGATCAGTTGTTGAGCACCGAGCCATAGGTATCCCCATTGCCTTTCTCGGGCGCATGGGTATCGCCCGGCTTATGGGGCACATGTTGCTCACCCGCCTGGATATCAAAGAGGACCGAACCGTACGTGTCGCCACTCCCTCGTTCCGGCTCATGGCTGTCCCCGGCGACGTGGGGGAAATGGTTTTCATGCACGTTGGTAATGCTCTGTTTCAGGTCGGGGTTGCTGTCTTGGTGGTAAGCCCAAACCGGGGTAACCAGCAAGGCTAGAGCAGTGAATGCAATAGCGGTTTTCATGACTTGCTCCTTTTCTTCAATTAAGTAAACACGACTGACATTTCCGTCGCGACGGCCATTACTTGGCCGGTTTTTCCGGGCCGCCCTGAGGCATGCCCATATTCGATTGCATCATCATCTGCATCATGTCCATGCGTTTTTCCATCATCTCAAGCCGTTTGGCCATCATTTCGTCCTGCCCCGCCATGCTTCCCGGCGTGCCTTGCCCCATCATGCCGCCCTTGCCCCCCATCATGCCCATTCCGCCACCCATCATTCCGTCCTTCTTCATTGGACAGTCAGTCATGGCGCCCATCATGCTTTTCCCCGCCATCATGTTTTCCTGCATTGTCTGCATGTGTTCCTGCATCAGCTTCTGACGTTGTTTCGGATCCTTGGACTGGGACATTTGCTCTAATTGGTTTTGCATCCGTTTGGTATTGACCTGCATCTTCTGGATCGTCTGGTCAGCTTCGGGGATTACCGCGCTTCCCTTTGGATCGGGATGGTGTGCCTCGTTAGCGAAAACCGGTTGTATAACCAGACTGGAAAGCATCAGCGCGGCAAGTAATGTGTGTCGTTTCATGTTTGTTTGCTCATTTGTGCGGGGGGAAGTTTTAATCAGGGTTTGACGATATCGAGCTTCGTCACCGTCAAGGCGCCATTTAGCTGCTCGGCGAGAAAGCGGATGTTGTCACCAGGTTTGATCTGGCCGAGCATGCCGGCATCCTTGACACGAAACACCATGGTCATGCCCGGCATACCCATGTTTTCCAGCGGGCCATGCTTGAGGGTGATCTTGCCCTGAGCCTTGTCCACTTTTTTCACCAGCCCATCACTAAGCGTGGCGTTCATGGCAGCCTGGCTCATTGCTCCGTCATGGCTGTGGCCCCCGTGCTGGCCCTCGGCCAATGCCGGCATAGCAAATGCCAGGCTCATGCCAAGTGCGAGGGTGGTTAACATCGGTTTCATATTCATTCCTTTTAATAATGGGCGTAGGTCTGGGTGGACCCATCCCGGTTAACGAGAAAGACTTCATAAGGATCCTTGCGGCTGCCTTCTTCCATTCCGGGCGATCCGACCGGCATGGCCGGCACAACCAGGCCGCGGGCACGCGGTTTTTCCTTGAGCAGACGCTTGATTTCTTTGGCCGGGACATGACCTTCGACCAGATAGCCGCCGACTTGCGCGGTATGACAGGAACCGTAGCCATAAGGAACGCCCAGACGGGCTTTGTGCGCCACCACATCATGGGTGTCATGGCTTCTGACCTTGAATCCATTGGCCTTGAGATGGTCGACCCATTTGCTGCAACAGCCGCAAGTCGGGCTTTTGTAGACATCAACGATGAGTTGATCGGGTGCGGCCCAGGCTGTTGATGCTGCCGCACCAAACATCAGGGCACCGAGTAGGGTTTGTTTCACATGCACTCCTTATTTCAGCTTGATTCCAGTTTGACATCCGGACCCCCACGACAAGCTGACAGAAAGATGACAATTACGTCATGTTGGCCAATTAGTGTGCATGACCGTCATTCGGATCGTGTTCCTTTTTCTTCACAACGGCAGGGGCAGCTTGCTTGCCGGAAACTTGCCCCGGCGTATCGTGTCCGTGAGGCGCTTCCTGAACGGCTGCTTCACCATGATGATTGTCGTCAGCCACACCGCCGTGCGAATGACCGTCGCTCGACTCAACCAGCGCTGCATATTGATCGGCTGTCAGCGTCGGCATTTTCTGTATAAACGCCACCATGTCCCAGATCGCATCGTCCTCAATGCCGCCTTTTGACCAGGCTGGCATGCCCGAGGCCTTGATGCCATGTTTGATGATCCAGAACTGCCGCGCAGCCACGTCGGCTTGCGACTTTGCCGGCTGCGACAAATCGGGAGGTTCGGGATACAGACCCTTGCGAATTTCGGAATTGGCCTTGCCGGGTGCGAGGTGGCATTCCACGCACATCGCCGCGTAATTGCCTGCGCCACGACGAACACGCTCCGTGCTCGACAAATTGGCGGGCGCGAGTGCATGACTGATCGCCCGCTCAACAGATTTTTCCCGCGCCGTTTCGATCATCCGATACACCAGCGCGCTATGCGGTGTGTCGGCCGACACATCCACCCTGCCCGAATACACCACCCATGCTCCCACCGCCAACAGCAAAACCAAAGTGGCCACTACTCCCATCAGAAAACGCATCATTTGCTCTCTCTCCAAATCATTAAAACTCCGGCACACCAATCAACCGTAACGTGCGCCGCTCAGACACGACCAATGGGGCGCGGCACATTGCCGGCCCCATTGAGGACACCACCCTGCAATCCGGCTCAGAACCAGAAACGTACGCCGGCGACCCAACGGGTTTCGCCCGTTTTCTCGCCTTCAGCCCGTGCCAGATCGGCCGTCTTGCCAAATTTGCTGGCTCGTTCCACGCCGACATAGGGTGCAAACTGCCTGGAAAACTCGTACCGCAAACGCAGCCCCGCCTGGGTTTCAGACAGCCCTGACCCAATCCCGCGTTCGGCATCGCTTTTGCCATACACATTCAGTTCTATCCGTGGCTGCAGAATCAGCTTCTGCGTCAGCAACAACTCATACTCGGCACCGAGGCGGAACGCGGTTCTGCCCTGGTCGCCCACATAGGCCGTTGCATCTACCTCAAACCAGTATGGCGCCAGGCCCTGAACGCCCAAGGCCAGCCAGCCACGGTCGGGACCTACGCCGTTGTCGAAGCGGACCCCCAACTGGGTATCCCAGAATGTGGCGATGGCACGCCCCCACAACACTTCGGTCCGACCTTCCTGCAACTTGCCTTTGGAAACATTGCCCTCTGCCTTGAGCACCAGACGGTTATAGGCGCTGCCAAACCAGGCCTGGGCATCGTAAGCAGTGCTATTGCCCTCTCTCGTGTAGCCACGTTCAAGACCGTCAATCAGCACCCCTCCAAAGTTATGCTCATCGGCCAGACGTAAGCGCTCGGATGGCGGCAAGGCATATGCGCCTGTATCCAGCGTCGTGCCCCCCGAATACGTATGGGGATCACGTGCATCCGCCGGAGCAGGCCCACCCTGCATTTTCATATCGCCATGGTCCATTCCAGCCATTTCCTGCTTGGCGCCAGATTGGCTGCCATGACCCATTGCGCTGTGATCCATGTCCGGTGCAGTGCTCGCAGCGGGCTGCTTCATGCCGGGCATGCTGCTGTGATCCATTGAGCCGTGGTCCGTTTTTCCAGGGTCCATCTCAGGCATGGCACCCGCAGCGGGCTGCTTCATACCGGGCATGCTGCTGTGATCCATTGAGCCATGGTCCATCGGCCCGGTTCCCATCGTGGTCTGACTCCATGCCGGAGAAACACCAAGGGTCGTCAAAGCCAATACCAGCACATTCATTCGATACAATTTCATCTTCATTTTCCTTTTCTGTTCTTCGTCGCTCAGGACACCACCACCGTACGGAACATGCCGGAATCCATATGCAGCAACAAATGGCAATGCCAGGCCCATCGGCCGAGTGCATCGGCGCTGACCAGAAAGCTGATTCGCTGTGCGGGCTGAACGATGATTGTGTGCTTGCGCACCTGGAAGCCGCCGCCGTCCGATTCCAGTTCGCTCCACAAACCATGCAGGTGCATGGGGTGCGCCATCATGGTGTCGTTGTGCAGAATGACGCGAGCACGCTCGCCATATTTGAAGTGCACGGGGGTGGACTGGCCGAACTCGAGCCCGTCGATTGACCAGGCATAACGCTCCATGTTGCCGGTCAGGTGCAATTCGATTTCGCGACCGGGGCCGCGTGCATCGATGGGGCCGCCGACCGTGCGCAGGTCCGCATAGGTCAACACGCGGCGGCCATTGTTGCGCAGACCGGTACCCGGATCGTCAAGATTGGTGCGTGCCATGTCCACACGCATGTCGGTGCTGGGACCATATTCGGTCCTGGCGTGGCGTGCGGTCGTGCTGGGTTGAGCCAGTGCGCCGCCCATGGCCATACCTGCCGGCATGACATGCTTGCTGTGGTCCATGGCCATGCCACCATGATTCATGCCAGCCATGCCGCCTCCACCGTGATCCATGCCGGCCATACCGCCACCGCCCATCGAACCCATCATGTCACCCATGGTCAATGGCTGGATTTTGTCCAGTTCGGGAACGGCTGCGCTCAAGCCTGCCCGCGTGGCCAGGGTGCCACGCGCAAAGCCGGAGCGGTCCATCGATTGCGCAAATATCGTGTAGGTCTCATCGCCCGGCGTAACGATCACGTCGTAGGTTTCAGCCACGCCGATGCGCAACTCATCGACCGTGACGGGCTCCACATCCTGACCATCGGTCGCCACGACCGTCATCTTCAGGCCCGGAATGCGCACGTCAAAAAATGACATCGCGCCCGAATTGATCAGACGCAACAGCACTTTTTCACCGGGCCGGAATATTCCCGTCCAGTTGGCTGCAGGCGTGGAACCATTCATCAGGTAGGTATAAGTCGCCGCCGAGATGTCCGCCAGATCGGTCGGACTCATGCGCATCTCGTTCCACATCTTGCGTTTGTCGAGCGCGGACTTGAAACCGTCTTGCGAAACATCCCTGAAAAAATCGACAACCGTGGGCTGGTTGTAATTGTAGTAATCGCCCTGCATCTTGAGCTTGGAGAACACACGCATCGGGTCTTCGTCCGTCCAGTCCGAAAACTGCACGACATATTCACGGTCAGCCCGGGTCGAGCGCCGGGCTGCCGAATCAATCACGATGGCGCCATACATGCCGGTCTGTTCCTGCAGGCCGGAATGCGAGTGGTACCAGTACGTGCCCGTTTGTCCCACCTTGAACCGATAGGTGAAAGTTTCGCCCGGAGCAATGCCCTTGAAACTGACACCGGGCACACCATCCATCTGGTAGGGCAACAGAATGCCGTGCCAATGGATAGATGTATCCACCGCCAGTTTGTTGTGCACACGGATGGTGACTGTGTCTCCCTCGCGCCAGCGCAGCGTCGGGCCAGGGATCGAGCCATTGATGGTCGTGGCCATGCGCGGAGCGCCTGTAAAGTTCACGGGCGTTTCGGCAATCGTCAAATCGAACTCCGTGCCTTCGAGCACGGGCGCATAGCCGGTTGCCGTATTCGTGCTCTTCGCCCACGAAGGGCTCACCAACGGACCCAGACCCAACAGGAGGCCGCCCGCCGCCAGGCCCTGAACAAACCGGCGGCGCGGCAAGTTCGGCATGGCGATCATTGAAGACAAAGGATTGGTTGGATTCGATTTCATGTGCTGCTGCCCTCCTGGCTAAAAATGGAATGGACGACCGAAGCACGCGTCGCCCCATTCGGCTCTTTGCAATATGGGCACCATCTTGACGTCACGCCCCCGACGCCAAGCTGACAAGTTGATGACAAGTTTGTAATGCATCCCGATCGGGCCCTGAGCTGTGGCACGATGTGCCCATCTACACCACACACGCCACCATGAAACTCCTGATCGTCGAAGACGAGCCCAAAACGGGCGACTACCTCAAGCAAGGCCTCACCGAGGCCGGTTTCGTCACGGATCTGGCCCGCGATGGATGGGAGGGGCTGGAGCTTGCCAAAGCAGGACACTACGACTTGATGGTTCTGGATGTGATGCTGCCCGGCATCAATGGCTGGCAAGTGCTGGAAGGCGTGCGCAGGGCTGGCATCGACATGCCGGTGCTGTTTCTGAGCGCACGCGATCAGGTAGAGGACCGGGTCAAGGGACTTGAACTGGGCGCTGACGACTACCTGGTGAAACCCTTTGCCTTTGCTGAACTGCTGGCCCGGGTAAGAGGCCTGGTACGCCGGGGAAATTCCAGCCTCGACTCTGCGGTGCTCAAGGCGGCCGATCTGGAACTGGATCTGTTGCGTCGGCGCGCAATGCGGGCAGGCCACAAGATCGAGCTCACCGCCAAGGAGTTCGCCCTGCTGGAACTGTTTATGCGCCGGCAAGGCGAGGTGCTGCCACGCAGCCTGATCGCCTCTCAGGTCTGGGATATGAACTTCGATTCCGACACCAACGTCATTGATGTCGCGGTACGCAGATTGCGGGTCAAGATCGATGAAGGCTTTGAGCCCAGGCTTATTCATACCGTGAGAGGGATGGGCTATGTGCTGGAAACGCTCCCCGAAGTCGACGCATCATGAAAACCTTGTCGCTGACTGCCCGGATCAGCCTGCTATTCGCATTGGCAGCTTCGCTGGTTCTCCTGACAACGGGGTTTCTGCTCACGCATATAGTGGAAGCCCATTTCAAGGAAGGGGATCGCCACGAACTGAATGGCAAGCTGGAACTCATCCAGAATCTTTTCAAGCATGCCAGTAGCCAGGAAGCATTAAACCGCTTGCCTAAGCAACTCGATGACGCGCTGGTCGGCCATCACGGCCTCGCGGTCGCCGTTGCCGATGTTTCGGGAGATGTCTGGTACACCTCAACCGGTGCCGACTTCTTGCGCCCCCTGCTTCAGGACTGTCGGATAAAGTCGGCTGAGTGCACCTTTGGCGCGTTGCGGGAATGGGAACAGGCGGGCGCGAGCTATCGAGGCATGGCGGTGACGATTGTCGCAGGCAATGGCGATTCCTTTAACGTGGCCATCGCACGGGATATTCATACCCATGAAATTTTCATGGATACGTTCCGCACCCTGCTTGCCGCTGCCATTGCGCTCGCTGCCCTGGCCACGGCCGGTCTGGGCTGGATGGCAACGCGATGGGGCCTGACACCACTTCGGCAAGTAACCGAAACAATGTCCGGCATTTCCGCGGAGCATTTGTCTGATCGACTCCCTATTCAAGGTATGCCCACCGAACTCCAGCCGCTCGCCACCGCCTTCAATGCCATGCTTGCCCGGCTGGATGATTCGTTCCGGCGGCTTTCCGAGTTCTCGTCCAACATCGCGCATGAACTGCGCACACCCATTTCCAACCTGATGACGCAAACCCAGGTGGCGCTATCCAGCGCACGCGACAAGGACGAATACAAGGAAGTCCTCTATTCCAGCCTGGAAGAATATGAACGCATGGCCCAGATGGTGGGCGACATGCTCTACCTCGCCCAAACCGACAATGGCCTGCTCAAACCAGGTCTGGAAAAAGTTGAACTGGCCGCCGAGGCGCAAGGCTTGTTTGATTACTTTGAGGCCTGGGCTGAAGAGCGCTCTGTTGAACTGACACTAACAGGGTCGGCAACCGTACCCGGCGACCGACTGATGTTGCGACGTGCGCTCAGCAACCTGATTTCAAACGCCATCCGCCACACGCCAACCGGCCAAACGGTGCACGTCGCGCTAAGCAGTCAGGGCGACAAAGCCATAGTGGCCATCGAAAACCCCGGCCCGGATATCGCTGCTGAGCACCTTCCCAAACTGTTCGATCGCTTTTACCGCGTAGACCTCTCGCGTCAACGCAAAGGAGATGGTGCTGGCTTGGGCCTTGCCATTGTCAAATCCATCGTTGACGTACATGGCGGTTCAATTTCCGTAACTTCCGCCAATAAAACGACACGATTCCAACTTACATTGCCTGCGTTGATTCGTTGATATGAAGTACCGCTTTTGGCAGCTGCTATTTAGCCGTTCAAAAATTTGTCTTGAATAAAGCTTATGGGTCATGTCCTGCCACAGACGAAATAAATCAGAAAGCTGCCGTTCGGTTAGATTTCCTGGCCTACGTCCGGTAAAGAGTGGCGGAAGTAGTCAGCTTTCATCTCCAGCGGCAGCTTAGGCCGAGGACGCGACGGTCGACAAGCCATTCATGGCAGGCAGGTCATCGGCCAAGGACTAAACCGCTCGCGCGGTAGACGCTCCGGCTACGTTGTTGGCGTTTCGT
>CAYGMS010000042.1:0-11457 GCA_964350905.1 uncultured Thiobacillus sp.
GTGACCATCAACAACACACCCAGCATCAACAAGATCAGCCAGGGTGAGGTCAGCCACGATCGCTTGGGCGGCTCAACCGGTTGAACGACAGCAGGTTCGGCCGGCGCGCCCGGCATCCGTGCCAGCAATTCGTCGGGCACCAGGCCCAGCAAACGCGCGTAGTTGCGCACAAAGCCACGGGCAAATACGGGCTGGCCCAGGCTGTCGAAATCGTCTGTCTCCATCGCCTCAATTTGGCGATGCATCAAACGCAGGCGGACGGCCGCATCTTCCAGTGCGATACCCTGTGCTTCGCGGGCATCACGCAGAATCTGACCAACCGTAGGCTGTCCGCTCTCGCTCATTCGTATTGCCCCGACTGCAACAACCGCGCTTCATTCGAATCGGGAAAGCGTTTGCGCAACTGCAACCCATAGGCCGCCTCCTGCGCCCGGTCACCCAGCTTGCGTTCCAGCCGCAAGCCCAACCACAAGCTTTGCGCAGTCGGAGGCGCCAGTTCTGTATGGCGGGTCAACAAGCGCTGGGCCTCGTCCAGCCGACCTTGCCGAAAATACAGGCCCGCCAGTTTGAGCACGGTATTGGAATTATCTGGCACCAGCTTCAGGGACTTCATCAAATTGGCCTCGGCCAGCGCAAGATCGCCCTTCCTCTCCGCACACAACCCCGCATTGGCCATGGCCTGCTCAGGCCGTGCATACAACGGGTTGCGCAGCGCGGTGCTGAACTGTTCCAGGCCTTCGTCGTAACGCCCACGCGTGCAAAGAAACCAGCCAAGGTTGTTGCGGGCCTCGGAATCGTTACGATCCAGCTCGAGGGCGCGGCGGAAATTTTCCTCGGCCAGCTTGTCTTCGGCCAGTTCCATGTAGATCAAGCCGTAGATGTTGTAAGCAGGACCATATTTGCTGTCGGCAACAATGGCCTTGCGCAATTCATCCAGTGCGATCTTGTACTGGGCACGTGCGAAATACGCGCCCGCCAGATCCGTGAATGCGCCTGCACGTTGACGGCTTTCACTATCGGCCACACCTGTCATCGCACTGCCGTTATCCGTGGGCTGTCCTGCACAACCCGCCAGCAGCACGGCCGCCAGCATGCTTATTCCTCTTTTCACGCCGCCTCCTTGTGTAGTCTTTTCATGACGCGTCCACTCTTGTCGGCCACCTTGCCCGCCAACTGACCACAGGCCGCATCGATATCGTCGCCCCGCGTTTTGCGCGTCGTCACCACATAGCCCGCATCCTGCAGGATCTGACGGAATACGCGCATGGGTTCGGCATGCGGTTTGTCATAACCGGAATCCGGGAACGGATTAAACGGGATCAAATTGAATTTGCACGGCACATCACGCGTCAGTTCAACCAGCTGGCGCGCGTGCTCGGGTTGATCGTTCACCCCGGCCAGCATCACATATTCAAACGTAATGAAGTCGCGTGGCGCATGGACCAGATAGCGCCGACAGGCTGCCATCAATTCCAGCAACGGGTATTTCTTGTTGATCGGCACGATCTGGTCACGCAGCGCGTCGTTCGGCGCATGCAGACTGACGGCCAACGCCACCGGGCAACGTTCGGCCAGCCGGTCCATCGCCGGCACCAGTCCGGACGTCGACACAGTCACCCGCCGGCGCGACAAGCCGTAGGCATGGTCGTCGAGCATGATGCCGAGCGCGGTCACCACGTTCTCGAAATTCGCCAGCGGTTCACCCATGCCCATCATCACCACATTGGTCACGGGCCGGTCGGATATCTCACCGGACGTCCGGTTAACCTGACCCCGCAAACCATGATTCGCTACCCACAACTGGCCAATAATCTCGGCCACGCTCAGGTTGCGATTGAAGCCCTGGCGCCCAGTCGAGCAGAACGTGCATTCAAGCGCACATCCCACTTGCGACGACACGCACAGCGTGCCGCGGTCTTCTTCCGGAATGAAAACAGTTTCGATTCCGTTTCGCCAAGCCTGATCACTGGCGGCTCCGCCGCCAGGCCCGACATCAAACAGCCACTTGCGCGTGCCATCAGCTGATGTGTGCGCAAAATTGATGGCCGGCGGGGCCACCACCGCCTGCTGCTGCAGCTTTTCGCGCAGGCTTTTGGCGATATCAGTCATCTGCGCAAAATCTGCCACCCCGGCCTGATGCATCCAGTGGAACACCTGCCTGGCGCGAAACGGCTTTTCGCCGAGTTCGGTAAACCAGGCGGTCAGTCCCTCGAGATCAAAATCAAGCAGGTTTTGCAGCATGCGTGCTTAACGGCCTGCGTAGACTTCGCTGGCCGGGAAGAAGAAAGCGATTTCCACTGCGGCGGTTTCGGGCGCATCAGAACCATGCACCGCGTTGGCATCAATGCTCTCGGCGAAATCGGCGCGAATGGTGCCGGCTTCGGCTTTCTTCGGGTCGGTCGCACCCATCAGCGCACGGTTCTTGGCGATTGCATCCTCGCCTTCCAGCACCTGCACCACCACCGGACCGGAGATCATGAACTCGACCAGATCCTTGAAGAAGGGACGATCCTTGTGCACGGCGTAAAAGCCTTCGGCTTCCTGACGCGACAGATGCTTCATTTTCGACGCGACGACCTTGAGGCCATTGGTCTCAAAGCGGCTGACGATTTTACCGATTACGTTTTTGGCAACAGCATCGGGTTTGATAATGGAAAAAGTACGTTGAACTGCCATGTTTATGCTCCAGAGCGGTAGGGGTAAGAAAAAAGATAAAATCCATGAAAATCAGCCCGCTAGAGTACCACGAGGCGCCCCGGCTTGTCTGCAGACAAGCGCGCCCCACACCAGCTTTCAGACATCCGGCTTCAGTCCAAGGTGGGGGTCAATCCGCCGCGCACTGCAACGTGAGTCCGTCGTCCTCGGGGCCTGCCAGAAAATCCGCATCCATCCCGATTCCGGCCGCCCAGACCAGTTTTCCGTCGCACACCAGCAACGGCAGGCGATCACGCTCCCATGGCGGAACAGCCGACTCCTGCAACAGATTCTTGAGTTTTCGATGCGGGCCGCCAGGGGTCAGGCGCATCCGCTCGCGGCCCGTTCTCAACAGCAATTCGACACGCCCGGCATCGAGCAAGGCACGTTTCAGGCCTGCTCCGACAGTGGGTGTGAACATCACGCGCATGCCAACTGCACCCAGATACAAAGCCGGCTCGCCCCGCCACGCAACCGGGGCCTGTTCGGAATGCGCACGCACAGGAACCAGATAGGCGCCCCCGCGAAAACGGTGGAGTGCTGCACCATTCAACTTGACGCACACACGAGCTGCCGGGCTTGCATCCAGCAACTGGTGCAGCGCCTCATTCAGGCGTCGCGCACTCGGCATAGGCCAATCCTGCAAGCCGATAAAGTGGCGCAACAGGTTGCGCGCACGTGCAACGGGCAAGGCACCCAACGCCTGGCAATCGAGGCGGTCTCCCTGAATGGCGCCCTGTGCATCGAGTTGCGCCAAATCGTCGAGCAACCCGGAGGCCTCGGCCTGCAACGCCGCGGCACGGGCGAGCGTAACCGTGGCGCCCGGAAAGTGCGCCGCCAGCAAGGGCATCACCTGTTGGCGCAAGGCATTGCGCCGGTATCGGGAATCAAGATTGCTCTCGTCTTCGACCCAGTCAAGACCATGCGCTTGCGCGTAATCCCGCAACGCCGCACGGGCAACATTCAGTAAAGGCCGAAGCTGCACCCCCCGCCAATCCGGCAGGCGTTGCCACTCGGCCATCGCAGACAGGCCTTTGGGACCAGAACCGCGCAGCAATTGCAACAGCAGGGTTTCAGCCTGGTCGTTCTGATGGTGTGCGGTCAGGAGAAAATCCGTGTCCAGTGCCGCAAAAACATGGCGGCGCTCACGCCGGGCGGCCCCTTCAATGCCCGTCGGGTCGTCAGCGGCAATGCACACATGATGGATAGCCAGATCGATGGCCAGGTTTGCACAGGTTTGCGCACAAAAGTCCGCCCACTCGTCGGCACGAGGCGACAGCCCGTGATGAACATGTACAGCTTGCAGTTCGAAAGCAAATCGGTCACGCAACACGCTCAACGCATGCAACAAAACAATTGAGTCGAGCCCGCCCGAAAGGGCCAGGGTCAGACGTGCAGCCGCCGGAACATGACGAGCCAGGCTGGCCGCCACATTCTCGACAACCGCCTTATTTGACAGGAGCTTCCTTGAAGCGGCCATACGAACGCAAGCGCTGATAACGGGCGTTCAGCAAGGCATCAGGGGACTGTTTGCGCAATTCGGAAAGGGTATCGGTCAGCGAGCGGCGCATCGACTGGAACATGGTGTCCCAATCGCGCTGCGCACCACCCAGCGGCTCCTCGATGATCCGGTCAACCAGCCCGTTCGCCTTCAGCCGGTCTGCGGTAATGCCCAGCGTTTCCGCCGCAACCGAGGCCTTGTCCGCGCTTTTCCACAGAATCGAGGCGCAGCCTTCCGGCGAAATCACCGAATACGTGGAATATTGCAGGATCAGCGTACGATCACCCACCCCAATCGCCAACGCGCCGCCGGATCCACCCTCGCCCACAATGGTGCAGATGATCGGCGTTTGCAGTTCGGCCATCACGTACAGATTGCGCGCGATGGCTTCGGATTGACCACGCTCCTCGGCACCGATACCCGGATAGGCACCCGGTGTATCAATGAAGGTAAAAATGGGCAGGCGGAATTTTTCCGCCAGACGCATCAGTCGCAACGCCTTGCGGTAGCCCTCCGGGCGCGGCATGCCAAAATTACGATAGATTTTCTCTTTGGTATCGCGGCCTTTCTGATGGCCGATCACCATCACCGGTTCGCCATTGAAGCGCGCCATGCCGCCGACTATCGCAGCATCATCGGCATACGCCCGGTCGCCGCGCAACTCGGCAAAGTCAGTGAACAGGCCCTGCACATAGTCCAGCGTATACGGGCGCTGCGGGTGACGCGCCACCTGCGACACCTGCCAGGCGTTCAGCTTGGCATAGATATCCTTGGTCAGCGTCTGGCTCTTTTTTTGCAGGCGACGAATTTCCTCCGAGATATCCAGGGCGGAATCATCCTGCACAAAGCGCAATTCTTCGATCTTGGCTTCAAGTTCGGCGATCGGTTGCTCAAAGTCGAGGAAAGTGGTTTTCATTAAACAGTCTTAGAAAACGAGTCAGCCGGGCATTTTAACAGCCCGGAACCATGTACCGCGCAGATCAATGATGGTGGTGGCCGTGAGCGCCATGCGCATGACGATGGGAGACTTCGTCCGCTGTTGCTGCGCGCACTTCAGCCACCTGGCACTCAAAATGCACTGCCTGGCCTGCGTAGGGATGATTGCCATCCACCACCACCTTGTCCTCGGCAATGTCCGTCACGGTGTAGAGCATTTCCTCGCTGCCATCGACCGGCGAGCCGACGAACTGCATCCCGACCTCAATGTCTGCAGGAAAGGAATCACGCGCTTCCAGGCGCACCAGGTCTTCATCCATCTCACCGAAGGCATCGACAGGCTGCAGCTTGAGCTCGACTTTCTCGCCCACAGCCTTGCCCTCCAATGCCGCTTCCACCATAGGGAAAATGTTGTCATACCCGCCATGCAGGTAGCTGACCGGCTCTTCACTTTCTTCCAGGAGCTTGCCGTCCATGTCGCGAACGATGTACGTGATGGTAACGACGGTGTCTTTAACGATATTCAATTCAGTTCCTTTGCTGGTTGATGCCTTTCCGCCGCATGACAGCAACCGGAAACGCCGTACAGAGCGCGGCACATGACGCCCTGTTTGTCGATGGAGTCTTACCCTGAAACCGGAACAGATGAACAAGCATCATGCCTGCAGCCGGATCAGAAAATATCGGATGCGTGATCTCCTGCCATCAACGCGAGGAGCGCTCCGTCATTTTCGGCCCGTATTTTAACAGGCCCCTACCCGCAACATCGTTGTGCCGCATCGTTATAATTAATTTCATGACGAGGCGTGGCGTTCGACCCAAAATCGCGACTGTTGCTTGCTGGCGGTCGTTTTTACATCAACGGTGAAGCGTTCACCCCGGCCGCTGATGAAATTGCAGGCCCGCAGCAGCTGGCGGATCACCGCCAGTTCAGCTCACCCCTGCCTGTTGCGCTACGTGAACGCTTGCACGCCTGGTATAAATCCGGATGGCTGGAGACCGAACCCCTATGAATACTTTTGAAATACCCAGTGAATACCAAATTGCATTCGATACCCTGCTGAGTCAGGGGCCACACCAGGTACGCCTCTATGACCATGATCTGGGCCTGCTCGACATCGACCATCAGCCGCGTCACGCCAGCCTGCGTGCGCTGTGTGTGGCAGGCGGAGGGCGGCGCATCGAACTGCTGCTCGACGACATTCAACACGTCGCGCGCAACCATCCCCGCTTGATGCAACTGGTACGCGACTTTGGTCACGTCATTGAAATTCGCCAGGCCGACCCTGTCGCCCCGCGTCCCGACCAGGCTTTTGTGCTTGCCGATCGCCGTGGCGTTCTGCTGCGTGCGGATAAAACCGCCGTGCGCGGGACATTTCACCCGGATGATCCGCGCACGGCTGTCGCACTGAACCACGAGTTCGAGGCCATGTGGCAACGCTCACAGGCCAGCGTGACGACAACCACCCTGGGTTTGTAAGCGCTACAGGGTTCTCAGCCAGTCCAGTTCGGGCTCGCTGAAGCCCGCTGCCCGCCGGGCGGCCAGATTGAATGGACACAGGCCACTTTGTCTTCCGGTAGATGCGCAAGCAGGCAGGCGCTGCGGCAGCAGTCTAACGCCGATCCGACCACCGGATCCCGATCAAGGCAATCGTCAGGAAAATCATCAGCGGCAGACCGGCCACCAGCACCACCGGCCAGTCATTGAGCAGGCCCAGATGGCCAAAAAGCCGGCTCAGCAAATGAAAACCCAGGCCGACCAGGATGCCGATGAAAATCTTGCTGCTGGTCCCCGCCGATCGCGCACTCTGGGTCGCAAAAGGCATGGCAATCAACATCATGATCGGGATCACAAATGGGCTGATGAACTTGGACCACAAGGCCAGTTCATAGCGCGCGGCTTTCTGGCCGTTTTCCTTGAGATGTGCGACATAGCGCCAAAGCGTGCGTGCCGACATTTTTTCCGGCGCAACCAGCAAGACGCTCAGAATATCGGGGGTCAGAACCGATTGCCAGTTTTCGCGCGCGCTGCGGGCAGACCGAATGCCTGCCGTTTCAAAACGTGTCTCCTGAACCTGCTTCAAATCCCAGGTTTGATCGCCACGCCAGCTGGCTTCTTCAGCCGTCCGGATCCAGTCCAGGTGCCCTTCCTTGTCAAAACCGTATATCTCGAGACCGCGCAGCGTGCTGTCCGGCATCACCTCGCGCACATTGATAAAGCTATGGCCATCCTTCACCCATAACCCGGAACGGAACTGCTGCGCCACGACGGATTGGGTCGCCAATAATTTATAACGCTGTGCCGCCTGCTCGGACCAGGGTGCAACGTACTCCCCCAACACCAGCAACAGCAGCGACAGCACCACCCCCACTCCAGCAAAATAGCCTGCAACCCGCCAGCTGGACAAACCCGAAACCCGCATCACGGCATATTCCGAGTTCCCCACCAGGCGGGATAACGCGAACAGCGTGCCGATCAATGCCGCTACCGGCAGGATTTCGTAGAGATGGCCGGGCATGTTGAGCAACACCACAACCACCGCCTGTCCCAGGCCGTAGTTATTGCGCCCCAGGCTTCCGAGTTCCTGGATGATGTCAAAAAAGGCAAACAGCACCATCAACGCCAGCAGCACAAACGCCGAGGCGGCCAGAACCTGACCGGTCAGATAGCGCGCCAGCAGCTTCATGACCGCTTCCAGCGGAAGAAGCGCAAGCGTGTGCGCAGGTAAAACAATGCCAGCACAGCCAATACCATCGGCAAATGCGAAGTCAGCACGCCCAACCACAGGTTCAACTTGCCCTGCGCCACCCACACCTGCGACAAGGACAGCAGATTGTTGTAAACGAAATACAGCAGCAGGGCGATCACCAAGCCATGTGAGCGGCGCGCCCGGGTATTCACGAAACTGAGCGGAATCGCCATGGCTGCAAGCACCAGCGCACTCACGGGCACGCCCAATCGCCACAACAGCTCGGCGCGCGCCTGGGGCGAGGCATCCTGCAGCAACTCACCCACCTGCGCCTGGCGCACACCCGTTTGTTTGCTGTCGACCGCAACCGGGTCAAGCCGCATCCAGTAGCGCTCAAACTGCACAATGCGGTAATCAAGCTGGCCCGGTATGCCTTCATAGCGCCGCCCATCCTTGAACACCAGATAGCGTGAACCGTCTTGCAACTCAGTGTGGCTGCCTTCGCGCGCGACCACCAGACCCAACTGGCCGTCTATGCGCGACTGCATGAAGACATTGCGCACAATGCCGGTCAGCGGATTCAGTGACTCCACGTAATAAACGCGCTGACCTGCACTGGATTCGGCAAACAGCCCCGGGGCGATCAATGAGCTTTCGCTGCGGCTACGCAAATCCTGGCGGTACTCGTTTTTTTTGGTTTGCGCCCAGGGATTGAGCGCCAGCGTCAACATCAGGATGATCAATGAAAAGGGGATGGCGAAGCTCAACACGGGCCGCAGCCATTGCGTAAGCGACAGTCCGGCACTGAACCAGATCACCATCTCGCTCTCGCGCCACATGCGCGACAAGGGCAACAACACCCCTGCAAACAGCGCGATGGTCATCAATACCGGCAAGAAGTACAACAATGAAAAACCGAGGAAGGCGAATACCGCTTCGTTGGCGAGTTCACCCCGCGCCACATCACCCAACAGGCGGATGAACAGCACGACCAGCGCAATGGCGATCAGCACCGTCAAGACGGCGCCGGTAGTGAGCCCCAACTCGCGGGTTAACGCGCGGCGATAGAGCATGTGAAGCCCCGGGAATCGGTCGGGACACAAACGGACTTTTGACATTCCGCCATGCCTGCGCCAATAATCACCGCATCGGCATTGCCGATCATCATCGCATCGGCAAATTGTATTTTTTTGAGCACAGACATGGAAAACAAGGAAATCGAACTCGAATTTAGCATAAAAAGCGGCGCGCCCGAAAAGCAGCGCACTGCCTGCGTGGTGGTCGGCGTGTTTGAAAACCGCAAACTATCCGGTCCCGCAATCGATGTCGATCGCGCCAGCGATGGTTACCTGTCTGAAATCCTGCGCGGCGGCGACATGGAAGGCAAAGCCGGCAACACGCTACTATTGCACAAGGTACCCAATATTCTGGCCGACCGCATCCTCATGGTCGGCCTGGGCAAGGAGCGTGATTTCCATGAAACCGCCTACCGCGATGCCATTGCCAGTGCCGTCCAATTCCTGCGCGACACCGGTTCGATGGAAGCGGCCATCACCCTCAGCGAAATTCCGATCAAAAAGCGCGATGTCACCTGGAACATCGAGCAGGCCGTAATCACCACGTATGACGCGCTGTACCGCTTCGACCGCCTGAAAAGCAAGTCGAGCGAGGCCCGGCGCCCGCTCAAGCGTGTCATCTTTGCCGTGTCGCGCCGCGGCGAGCTCAAGTATGGCGAGATTGGCCTTGCCCGTGGACTGGCCATTTCCCACGGCATCAACCTTGCCAAGGACCTGGGCAACACGCCATCCAACATCTGCACCCCGGAATACCTGGCAAATGAAGCGCAGAAAGTGGCGAAAACACATGGCTTTGACTGCGAAATCCTGGATTACGCAGCCTGCGACAAACTGGGGATGGGCGCCTTCCTGTCAGTTGGCAAAGGCAGCGACAAACCGCCGCGTTTCATCGTACTGAAACACGAAGGCGGCACCAAGGGCGACAAGCCCGTGGTCCTGGTCGGCAAGGCCGTCACGTTCGACGCCGGCGGCATTTCGCTGAAGCCGCCTGCCGAAATGGACGAGATGAACTACGACATGAGCGGCGGCGGCGCGGTCATCGGCGCATTCCAGGCCATTGGCGAACTGAAGCTTCCACTCAACATCATCGGCCTCATCCCTGCGTGTGAAAACATGCCCAGTGCCAATGCCAACAAGCCGGGCGACATCGTCACCTCGATGTCCGGCAAGACCATTGAAATCCTCAACACCGATGCCGAGGGCCGTTTGATTCTGTGCGACGCGCTGACCTATGCCGAGCGCTTCGAACCTGATGCCGTCATTGATCTGGCCACGCTCACCGGCGCCTGCGTCATTGCGCTCGGCGCGCACCCCAGCGCGCTTTTCAGCAACCATGACCCGCTGGCTCGCGAAATCGAACACGCGGCCGACCATGCCTGGGACCGCGTCTGGCGCATGCCGCTGTGGGAGGACTACCAGGACCAGTTGAAAAGCAGCCTGGCCGACATGGCGAATATTGGCGGCCGTCCCGCCGGCTCGATCACCGCCGCCTGCTTCCTGTGGCGTTTTGCCAAGAAATACCACTGGGCACACCTCGACATTGCCGGCACCGCATGGAAGGGGGGGCGCACCAAAGGCTCGACCGGACGGCCGGTGTCGCTACTGGTGCATTTCCTGCTGAACCGCACGGCCAAGTGACCGAGATCCTTTTCTACACTTTTGCCGACAACCCGCTTGACGTCGCCCGTCGTGTGGCGGCCAAGGCGCATGGTCAAGGCAAGCAGGTCATGATCTACGCCCCCGATCCTGCCATTGCCGACCAAATCGACCGCCTGCTGTGGACCACACCCGTACTCGGCTTCGTGCCGCACTGCCGCGACACCGACGCCCTGGCGTCTGAAACGCCGGTGCTGATTGGTTCAAACGTCGACACGCTGCGCGCCGCCGATGTCATGATCAACCTGCACCACGAACAACCGCCCGCATTTGCCCGCTTCGAGCGCTTGGTCGAAATCATCAGCCAGGATGATGCCGGGCGCGAACAGGGACGCGAGCGTTACCGCTTTTATCAGGCACGCGGCTACGCCCTGAAAACCCACGACCTGCGCCAGCACGGCGGATAATGAGGCCACGATGAGCGATAGCCCCCTGATGAGCAAGATGGATGCGCTGCTGAAAAAGCACCGCGGAGGCGGTGACGAACCACCCAGCGTGCCCGCTCACGTCGAACACACCTCCCCTGCCGCTCCTGTGCCGCCGCCCAATGCCTGGCTGCCCGTTCTGACCCAGGTCATCGAGCGCGGCACCCCTCCACCCGTTGTGCGGGAAGCGGTTCAGCCAACCGTGGCCGAAACGGTGCCAGCGCCATCCGTGATTGAGCCGCCCGCGCTCGTAGCCAACACACCTGTTTCACAGCCACCCGAACCCGACCTGCCCGCGCCAACAATTGAGCCGGGTTCCGCCGTAAGCGATACCCTGGCCGAACAGTTGATGAGTGAACTGGCCCCGCGATTATCCGAGGTCATGGAAAAGCAGGTTGCGGCCGAACTGCGCAAGAATCTCGATCAGACCGTGGCCAATCTGCTCAGCCAGCTGGATGTCAACGTACGTGAAATCGTGC
>CAYGMS010000043.1:0-1408 GCA_964350905.1 uncultured Thiobacillus sp.
ATTAATTCCGGCCATTATTCCGATCGTGGCCATTGCGGTCGTTCCGATCCTTCTGATGCTTATCCCGACGCTCGTCCTTGCGGTCACTCCGACGATCATGATGGCGTTCCTGGTAACGCGGGACGTACACCTGGTTGTACCAGGTGTCCTGAACAAAATAGACCCGCTCGCCGCAGGCATCATATTGTCGGCAGTGTTTGCGCCAGTTCTTTGCGTGGCCGGGTGGCACGTGCAGGTAGATTGGCTCCCTTACCGCGACCCGTTGTATTACACGCGGCTCGCGATAAATCAGTCGCGGTTGAGGATAGTCGCCGATGTCGATGCGGCCATAGAAGCCGGGCTGGCCGATGCTGATCGACACACCGACATCGGTCGCGAGTGCCGGAGAGGCGGCGACGATGGTGAGTGCTGCTGCAATGAGTAAACGTTTCACGTGGGTTCTCCTGTTGTTAAATATCTCGCCTGGCGTGCAGACAGCCTCCCCTCCACAGACCATCGCGTGACGACGGCAGGGGGCATGATGCATGTCAGGAATGCACGTGGAAGATTGCCTACAAACATGGGTGCATGTCTGTACGGTGCCGCACACGAGGTAGTCATTGGCGATGGCCTTGGCATTTGCTGATCCGGCAAGGCAGGCCACAACAAAAAATACCCACTGTGTTCGATAGCGCACTGAAGCATGCATTACAAACGTCTATGTTGTGCCCGATACCGAGCACGCCATCCAGGTTGGATCGGTTTAATCGGGGTGGCTTAAAAACCATCCTCTACGTTTGTAACTTGCAAAGGATTAACCATGAACCGTTTGATACTGATTCCGGCACTTTTAGCCACTCTGGGCCTGGCCGCCTGTGACCGTCCCACTGTAGTTACTGTGCCTGCCACGCCCGTTGCTGTACCCGGACCTGCCGGTCCGGCAGGTCCGGCAGGCAGCCAGGGTGAGACTGGCTATCAAGGCGAAACAGGCAGGCAGGGTGCCACGGGTTATCAGGGCAACGATGGCATTCAGGGCGCCACGGGAGAAACGGGCGGCTCCACTACGGTAATTGTGGCGCCGAGCGCCCCTGCCGAGCCAACAAACTGATCCCGTCTTTCACCTGTCTGCAAGGAGAACACCATGCTGGGAACCATCCTGTTGATCGTTCTGATCCTGATGCTGATCGGGGCCATTCCAACCTGGCCGCACAGTAAAAGCTGGGGCTACGGACCCAGTGGCGGATTGGGTTTGGTCGTGATCATTCTCATTGTGCTGCTGTTGCTGGGACGCTTGTGACAGGTCGTTCCGTTTAATTACTGGCGGTTAGCTGATGTTTTCATCGAGCCAGTAATTGATCCGCGGGCTGCCGCGCCTGTGGCAGGGGTTGGACCAGTATTTGGTCATCCTGCCCGGTCTGTCCGCTTGCAC
>CAYGMS010000043.1:1508-11438 GCA_964350905.1 uncultured Thiobacillus sp.
AGAAGGCGGTGCGGACAATGCGCCTAGATAAGCGTCGATGGCAAGGTAATAGCGCATGGCGTTACGCTCCATCAAACCACGCATGCCATCGATATATTCGGGCTGGCCACGGGTTTGTTTGCCAGTAAGGGTGAACCCCACCTTGCCGCTTCCAATTGTGGCGAGGTAAGTCTGCATGGCGAGTCGCCCAGCCGATCCGTAAGCATACGAATAGGTCAGATGCAGAAAGGTCCGACCTTTCCCAACCGGAACAGCCTGCAGCTGAATGAGATAGTTGCGGGTACCCAACGGCCCCTGCTCGGCACTCAGTTGTATCTCCAGATATTGCGGTGTGGCCGCAGCGACACGATAGACAAACTCGATGGGATAAGCATCTTCGACCGGCTGAGGCGTTTTCTTCCCGATGCTGACCGTCATGACCGTTTTGCCCTTGCTGGACGTGGCATGGCAATACTTGGTGTTGATCGGCAGAATCAGAATGTCGCACCAGTGCTCCGGGCTGTTGAGTGCGACACTGACCGTGTCGAACGGGTGGCTGACCAGGGCATAGACATCGCCTTTCAAGTCATTGGACGCTTCGGAAGAATCGAGGACCAGCGCTTGCCGAAATGGATTGTTCTGGAGGCGTTCACCCAGGGACGCATATTTGGCCTGGAGTAGTGCGGCGGGTTGCGGATCCGGCGCGGCGGCAAGGCTCAGCCCTGCACTGGAAAACGCGATCCAGGCGATCACTAACCGCATGAGTGTGCTTGCCATTGTTATGGTGCCTGTTGTGCTTGTTGCGGCTGCCACCATGATCGTCACCATGGCTGTCACGATAAAGCGGCGCTGCAGACGGGCTATCCGGCGTGACTACCGCCTGATAGCCCGGATAAGCGATGGTCAGCGAGCGGGTTCTGCCACGAAAATCTCGACGCGGCGGTTCTTCGCACGACCTTCTACCGTGTAGTTGTCAGCGATCGGTTCGCGCGAACCGCGGCCATCGATGGCGATACGGTTTGTCGCCACGCCACGGGCAACCAGATAATCGCGGGTCGAGGCAGCGCGATTGACCGAAAGCGGATTATTGATCGCATCCGTTCCGGTGTTGTCTGTGTGGCCGATGATGGTCATCGTCGTCACCTGATTTTGATTCAGGGTGGTGGCGAAGCGATCGAGAATCGGACGCAGATTCGATTTGATTTCATAGCGGTTCGTGTCAAAGGAAACATCGCTCGGGATATCCAGCTTGAGTTGGTTATCGGCGGTCTGGCTTACGCTCACGCCGGTTCCCTGGGTGGCTTGCTCCATCTCCGCCTTCTGCTTTTCCATATGCTTCGACCACATATAGCCGCCACCCGCGCCTACAGCTGCCCCGACAACCGCTCCGGTAGCAGCACTTTTTCCTTTATTGCCACCCGCTGTTGCGGCGCCAATGACCGCTCCGGCAGCTGCGCCGATAGCCGCACCCGTACCGGTGGTTTTTTGGGTTTCGGACATGGTGGTGCAGCCGGAAAGGGCAAATGCAACGGCGCCAAGAGAAATAATGATTTTTTTCATGAAACAACTCCAGTTTTAATAAAGACGTTTTAACAACTGACGGGAACAACTTTGCTTGGGATAGAGGCTACGGTTTTTATATCGCAGAGTCGGGCGTTACATTTTGTCATGGACATCCAATCAGACGGCCTCGATTCGATGGCGCTTGGGTCGATTACCCAGCATTCGTCGCGAACTTGCTGACTGACCGTGTCAGGTCGGATTAAGTTTCCCTGCCCATGGCCTGACGTTCATGTCCACATCACCTTGGTCTCGGCCTTGGCTGCGGCGAGTAGCAGGGCAATGATCAGTGCTCGACCCGTTCAGGGTAATCGGGTTCATGATTTTCGGGTGTGCGCCACCGTACAGACATACTTGCCCTGCCTGCCTGGAATTTAAATATACAAAGCGCTTTCATTTCCGCCGTCTCGCTTCTGCCATCAAGTCACTGCTTGCCGGAAGCGAGGAAATCAACTTAACTATAGGGACATGTTAACTATAGGGACATGATCATGAACGACGCCAAACAGGATTACATACGCCCGGGGTACGAAGTCGAACCCATACCGGGCTTCCCCCATGCCCCATCCGACTGGACCCGCGAAACGGCCGAAAAAATAGCTCAAACAGAAGACCTGACGCTAACTGAAGAACACTGGGAGGTGGTACGTGCGTTACAGGAGCTCTGTACGTATAGCGAGAAACCCTCGTTGAGCGTTCGCGACCTGCACGATGCACTCGATGAGCACTTCCATTCCGTTGGCGGCATCAAGCATCTCTACGAACTGTTTCCCAAAGGGCCGCTGGCTCAAGGCTGCCTGCTTGCTGGTGTGGAACCGCCCGCAGGCGCGCAGAACAAGGGCATGGGCAGCGCGGTCTGAGTTCTCGGGTGCGCGGCGAGGATGATGATCGGGACCGGCCCGTAACGGGTTCCGCCGGGAGACGCAACCGGTCTGCGCATTCCCGGTACAGAGGCTATGCTCGAAACAGACAGGTAATTTCTGTCGTTTACTTTATCTGACCCACACAACGGTATGCCATGAAATTCAAGGATTACTACGAAGTCTTTGGGGTGCCGCGCGATGCGACACAGGACGACATCAAACGCGCTTACCGCAAGCTGGCCCGCAAATATCATCCGGATGTCAGCAAGGACGCCGATGCCGATGTGCGTTTCAAGGAACTGGGCGAGGCCTACGCCGTACTGAAGGACCCCGAGAAACGCGCGGCCTACGATCAGGTGGGAAGCCAGTGGAAGGCCGGACAGGATTTCCAGCCGCCGCCTGACTGGGATGCCGGATTCGAGTTCAGCGGGCGCGATTTCGGATCAGGTGCTGATTCGGATCATAGCGACTTCTTCGAAGCCCTGTTCGGACGCCATGCCCGGGGCGGGCAACGGCCCGGCATGCATGCCCGCGGCCAGGATCACCACGCCAAGGTGCTGATCGATCTGGAAGACGCCTACCGCGGCGCCCAGCGCAGCATCTCACTGCGCATGCCGGTGCCGGATGAGCACGGGCGCGTCGCGCTGCGGGAACGCAAGCTCGACGTTCGCATCCCCAAGGGCATTCGGGCGGGCCAGCATTTGCGCCTGGCGGGGCAGGGCGATCCGGGGATAGGCGAAGGGCCGCCCGGTGATTTGTTTCTGGAGATTGCGTTCAAGCCGCATGCACAATTTCGCGTCATCGGCGCGGATGTCTATCTGGACTTGCCGCTGGCGCCGTGGGAAGCCGCGCTCGGCAGCTCAGTCACCGTGCCGACGCCGGAAGGGCCGGTGCAACTCACTATTCCGGCGGGATCGGCGGCAGGTCGGCAGTTGCGGCTGAAGGGCAAAGGTATTCCGGGTAAAACCCCCGGCGATCTCTACGCTGTGCTGACTATCGCGCTGCCACCGGCTGTCAGCGAAAACGAGAAGGCGGCCTACCGCGCAATGGCCGAAGCTTTCGATTTCAACGCGCGCGCGTCGATGAAAGGCTGATCCGTCATGATCGAAACAGAGATTCAATCCATCCAGGGCCTGATCGTGGAAGAGGATATCCTGCTGACGCTGGAAGACTTGTGCCAGGCTAGCTGCGCGCCCAGGGAGCATGTGGTTGCTTGGGTTGTGGAGGGGGTGCTGGAACCGCTCGGTGAAACACCGCAAGACTGGCGTTTCACCGGCGTATCCCTGCATCGCGCACAGCTGGCGCTGTGGCTCACCCGCGATCTGGAAATCAATCTGTCCGGCGTGGCGCTGGCGCTGGATTTGCTAGATGAAATCGCTGAGTTGAAAGCGCATCAGCAACGGCACGGCGCGCGCTGACCCGGAATGCGCCCAGCATCATGCTGGGCCTGTGAAGACGCACGAAGACTAGTTATTGTCGCCCTTGGCCGCGTCCTGAATGCTTTCGCCGGCTTTTTCAATCTGCTCTCCGACCTTTTCTGTCGCCTGGTCGACTTCCTTGCCGGCCTGCTCCACCGGACCTTCCTGCTTCTGGCAGCCGGATAGCGTAACAAGCAACGCCCCAATAGCCAGAGACGTGCGGGCCATCTTGTTGAGTTTCATCATGTGGTTCTCCTGATAACGTGCTTGCCCGGCAGCGGGCATGATTGTGTCGCTCCCGCCTGCTGCGGACGCATCGTAGTGATTAAGCGTGATGCACCTGCCGGGTAGGCGGGCACTGAGCACGTTGATCATCATTTACCAACTTCGTGGCCGATGACGCCGCCAACGGCTGCACCGCCGACGGTTCCGACCGCGCTGCCGCCCGTAAGAACTGCGCCGCCGACAGCACCGACACCCGCGCCGATGGCGGTACTTTTATCTTGTGACGACATGCCGGCACACCCGCCCAGGCCGAGCAACATGACTGCAGCAATAGTACTGATCGTGAATTTCTGTATCGTTTTCATGGGTATTCCTTGTATGAGTTGGACTTGAGCGCGATGCGTCGGCAAAGCATGCCGGACTATCGTTTCTCTTCACCATGCGCGCGGCTTTCAACTATCGCGCATTGCCAAGGTGCAGACTTCACACGCATGCTGGTTCCGATAATCAAAGACTACGGGACCCACGCCTTGCCGTCTGTCTGTTGTCACACATAGCCGGCTTGATCGAACTCGATTCTCTTCGTGCCACCTGTCGGGCTTTGATGGCAATTGATGCGACAGCGTGCCGGGCAATTGCGGGCCCAGCATCAATTGAAAAATACGGGGGTTTGTTGACGGGTGCTTATCAGTCGATCGCCGCGCTGTCCTGGCGATGCAGCACATCCGGCAGCAGGCGGGCCAGTTCCTTCTTGACGACGGCGTAACACTCGCACGCGTGCGTCTCCAGTCCGTGCCGGTCAAGCACTGCAATATGGCCACGGCGGTAACTGATCAACCCGGCGCGTTGCAGGTTCCCGGCTGCCTCGGTAATGCCTTCACGGCGAACGCCCAGCATGCTGGCGACCAGTTCCTGCGTCATGATCAAGTCATTCGTCGGCATGCGATCAAGCGTCAACAACAGCCAGCGGCACAACTGCTGCTCCAGTGAGTGATGCCGGTTGCAGACTGCTGTCTGCGCGGTCTGTGTCAGCAGTGCCTGGGTGTAACGCAACAACAAACGCTGCATCAAACCTGCCTGATTAAACGCTTCCTTCAGAAAATGCCCCTCCAGCCGGTAAGCGTGGCCGGCAGTCTGAACGACAGCCGTGCTTGACGTGGTTTCTCCTCCCAGAAAAAGGGAAACGCCGACCACGCCTTCATTACCCACCCCTGCAGTTTCGGCCGTTGCGCCAGACGCCGTCACATAGTGCAGCGACACGATTGACGTGGTGGGAAAATAGGCGTGCTGCAGCTTTTCACCAGGTCCATAAAGGATTTTGCCCAGTGGCATCGCGACCCATTCCAGGTGCGCGGCCAGCGTGTCAAATTCTGCCGTGGGTAGCGCGGCAAGAAGATGGTTCTGGCTTGGACTAGGGGTTGAGGACATGGCTGAGTGCTGTGATCCTGTGTGTTCTGTTTTCAGGTGAGTTCCACACCAATTCCATGGTATCCGACAAAGCGGCTGGACCGATCGAACATCGGCTCCCCGCTCACCCTGAACTGTTGCTGCGAACCATCGGCGTTGGTGCGGTGGAAAGCAAAATCAAGGAAGGGCTGCCGGGCAACAATCTTTGCCTGCAGCGCTTCCCGCTCGGCTTCGTTCCAGCCTGCTGCCTGGGCGCCATCTGTTTTTTCGCCCAGGGCGTCGACCCCGAGCCCAAGCATTTCCTGTACCGGGCCGGATGTTTTAATGAACTGCCCCGCTTCGTCCTGCTCCCAGTACCAGTCGGAAGCCAGATTGGTCAGGCTGCGATAGCGGGCTTCGCTTTCGCGCAATTCGGCGGTTCGCGCCTGCACCGTTTGTTCCAGCACCGTGTTGTAATTCTCGAGCTTTTTGTACAGCAGCCGCACTTCCAGCATGTTGCGGATGCGCGTCTGGACTTCGACCAGATCGAACGGTTTGCTGATGAAATCCTTGGCGCCGGCAGCAAGCGCACGCAGCTTGTGGCCCGGTTGGGCCGTGATCACGAGAACGGGCAGGTAGCCATCCACATCGTTTTGCTTGAGCCCTTCCATCACCTGAAATCCATCCATGCCGGGCATCTGCAGGTCGAGCAGAATCAGGTCATATCGGTTTGCCAGATGCAGCGCGTGGACGGCATACGGATCCATCGTCGATGTGATGCGCTGATAGCCCACTTCGCGCAGCATTTGCTCCAGCAACAGCACATTGGCTTCCTGATCATCCACGATCAGAATCAGGGCGTTAAGAATTTCTTGCTTGCTTATCATTGCATCCGTCCGGTTTCTTTCATTTCACTGTGACTCATCGCTGTGACTCAATCTCGTGAGGGCAACGCTCGTCAACCATGCACACCGCCAACAGCTCTGAGTGCGCTTCGAAGCTAGGGAAACGCTGAACAAGTCCTTCGACAAGCTTCCTTCGACAAGCTCAGGACGAACGGCAAGCGGTTGATTTCGTTCGTGGTGAGTCCTTCGATGCTACTCAGGACAGGCTTGTCGAACCACACAGCAAGCCAACTTGTTCAGCGTTTCCCTAGTCGTTCTTGCCTGAACGCTTGGCCTCAAACATGGCAAGGTCTGCAGCCTTCATCAGCGTTTCCACTTCCTCCCCATGCAGCGGATAAATGCCCACGCCGACGCTGGCGGTCATGCTCACATCACGGCCCTGAATGCGATAGGGTCGCGAAATGGCCTGCATCACCTTTGATGCCAGGTTGGCGACACCGTCGGCATCACTTGTTTCCCACAGGCCGATCACGAATTCGTCGCCGCCCATGCGGGCCACCGTGTCCTCTTGACGCACGGCGGCTACCAGACGATCGGCAACCTGCCTCAGCAGCATGTCTCCGGCATCGTGACCCAGGCTGTCGTTGATCGCTTTGAACCCGTCCAGATCCAGATACATCACGGCCATCGTGCCTTTGTTTCTGCGCGCATGGGCAATGGCCGACGACAGTCTGTCCATTAACAGCCGTCGATTCGGCAGCCCGGTCAATGCGTCATGCATCGCCATGGACTCAAGTGCGTGACTGTATTGCTGGAGTTGCTTGTACAGCAAGCGCACTTCCAGCATGTTGTGGATGCGCGTTTGGGTTTCCACGAGCTCAAACGGTTTGGTGATGAAATCCTTCGCACCTGCAGCCAACGCCCGCAATTTGAGGCCCGGCTGTGCCGTGATCGCGAGAACGGGAAGGTAGCCGTCGGCTTCGATTTCCTTCAGGCCTTCCATCACCTGGAAGCCGTCCATGCCGGGCATCTGCAGGTCGAGCAGAATCAGATCGTAGCGGTTGTCGCGATGTAGCGCACAAACAGCATGCGGATCCATCGTCGATGATACGCAGCGATAGCCGGCTTCACTCAGCATATGTTCCAGCAACAGCACATTGGTTTCCAGATCGTCGACGATCAGGATGCTGGCGCCAAGCAGGGTATCGCTATCAATCATCACCGGGGCCTGGCTGCGCTGGTCCGTCCAATCTTGAATCCACAAACGCCAGCGCCTGATCCAGCGCTTCCGTGAACTCATTGACCTTGATTGGCTTGGTGAGATAGTTGAAAAATCCCGCCTCCAGTCCCTTCTCGATATTGCGGGGCATGGCGTTGGCACTGATGGCAATGACCGGAATATGAGCCGTTGTCGGATCGTCGTGCAGCACTTTCAGCGCTTCGAATCCGCTCATGCCCGGCAGATTGATGTCCATCAGGATCACATCCGGCAGGTGGGTGCGCGCCAGTGCGATGCCTTGATTGCCATCGCGTGCACTGAGCATGCGCAGCTGAGGATGGTCCTCGATGATTTGCTCGACCAGCATCAGGTTAGCCGGATTGTCTTCAACATAGACCAGCGTGTGAAGTCCGCCCCTTCCTCGAACTTGCTCCGAAACGGGTTCGGGTATGAGGCTGCCCGTGGCAAGTTGCGTCTTCTCGTCAACGTTCAGCTCGATCCAGAATTCGCTGCCCACGCCAACCGTGCTTTGCACGCCGACCGAGCCGCCCATCAGTTCAACCAGTTGCTTGGTGACCACCAGGCCGATGCCGGTTCCTTCCACGGACCCGTGCTCTTGCCCAAGCCGATTGAACGGATGAAACAGCTGCACCAGCTTGTGCGGCGGCAAACCCTCACCACTGTCCTTGACGCTGATGCGGAGTCGCTCCGGGGAGACCTGGCTGCACCGCACTTCGACCGTTCCATGCTCGCGGTTGTATTTGATCGCATTGGACAGCAGGTTGATCAACGCCTGCTTGACGCGGACGCGATCGGCATTGACATGCCACTCCGGGTAGAACGGCAGAAAGCTGATCCGGATGCTGCGCTGCTGCAGCTGCGGTTCGATCATGGCTTCGCATTCACGCATCACCTCGATCAGCGATACCGATTCATGCGACATCGAGAGCGTGCCGGATTCGATTACCGCAAGATCGAGGATCTCATTAATCAGATCCAGCAGATACCAGCCGGCCTGGGTAATCTGCTGCAACCTGACAATCTGGGCCGGCGTAGGCGCGGGTGAGCCTGCCTCAAGCAACTGGGCGAAGCCGAGGATGGCATTGAGCGGCGTGCGCAGCTCGTGGCTCATGCTGGACAAGAAATTCGATTTGGCGAGGTTGGCTTTTTCTGCCACGAAGCGGGCGCTCTCCAGCTCGACGTTTTTATCCTGAAGCACTTGATCCAGGCGTTTGCGTTCGGTGACGTCGCGCGCAGCGGCAAACACGCCTTGCAGCATCGCATCACGATCATAAAAGGTGGTCGCGTTGTAGGACACCACCGTTTCCTTGCCCCCGCGTGCGCGTGCGGTGAGTTCATAGTCGGTCACTCTCTTTTGGCTCAGCACCAGCTTGATGGCCGCCTCGGCCCGTTCCGGATCGGTGAAGTATTTCTTGAACGGTGCACCGATCAGCTCGTCACGCGTGCAACCGGTGAGCGCCTCCATCTGCTTGTTGACATCGGTAATGATGCCGGCTGGATCCGTTGTCATCAGGGCGTCGACGCTGGATTCGATGAGCGAGCGCGTATAGAACTGCTGGTCGCGCACACGCTGGTCGAGCTTCTTCTGCTCGGCTTCTGCCTGTTTGCGCGCGGTGTTGTCGGTACCGATCAGCAGATAACCGATGATGGCGTCTTGGTCGTCGCGCAACGCGGTAACCGACACCACCGCCGGGAAACGGCTGCCATCCTTGCGGATGTAGGTCAGCTCATAGATATCTTCGATGCCGCGTGAGGCCTTGAACACCAAGGCCTCGAAGCCCGGCTCGATCTGGGTGCCGAGCTCAACGCTCAACGCCCTGGCACGCGCGATCACCTCCTGCGGGTCGGAAATGTCGGCCGGGGTGATCTTGTTGAGGACGTCGGCGGCCGTATAGCCGAGCATGCGTTCGGCGCCGACGTTGAAGATCTGGATCACGCCCTTTTCGTCGGTGGCGATACTCGAAAAGTTGGCGCTGTTGAGAATCGCGTTCTGCAAGGCCCCGGTTTTAAGCAAGGCCTCCTGGCGGCGGCGCTCGGTGATGCCTTCACCCTTGCCTACATCATCGGCAGGGGTGGAATCGTTTACGTTTACGGTTTCGGACATGGTTGATTTCCGTTAAAAGCGAACGCCAATCCGCAGGCAAGCTGGGCTTGCCGGGCGGCGGCAATAAACCACTGCTGCCACCACAGTCGAAGAAAAAACCCCGTCTTGCTCGAGGCGAGGCTGGATCATGGCTGTCATGCCGAAATCTGTCTGTGTGGTAGGGCACATAAGCCGATCCATGGTGTGCAGCTTTGCCCGGCTTGGGGGGGCGCTGGATCATACAGCCACGCAGAGGCTCTCCAGGACGTCTATTCGCGCCACGCCCATTCCGGAATCCATGGAACGCAAGGCAAATGCGACCAGATTAGCC